>CAZEQG010000113.1:0-8148 GCA_964514295.1 uncultured Alphaproteobacteria bacterium | reverse complement strand
GGCGGCCGGCGCCGCGCCGCCGCTGCGGGTCGCCATGCGGGCGCTGTGCCTGACCCTTCAGCCCGGCCAGCGCCTGCGGCTCAGCCTTGCCGGCGCCTGCTTTCCCGCCTTCCCGGTCAATCCC
Source organism: uncultured Alphaproteobacteria bacterium (assembly GCA_964514295.1). GTDB lineage: Bacteria > Pseudomonadota > Alphaproteobacteria > CAZEQG01 > CAZEQG01 > CAZEQG01. The sequence goes on along the minus strand of CAZEQG010000113.1, from coordinate 8,024 downwards.
GGCACGGCCCAGGATCCAACCCTGGCCCGGCCGATCGACCTGCGCAGCATCGGCTACCAGGTCCATCATCGCGGCAGCATGCTGCTGCTGCCGGTTCTGGAGGGCTGACATGCGTGTCCTGGTGCTCTACGCCCACCCCCTGCCGGACAGCTTTCACGCCGCCCTTCACGCCGCCGCGGTGGACGGGCTCAGCCGCGCCGGCCACCAGGTCGACGATTGCGACCTCTACGCCGAGGGCTTCAACCCCGTGCTGTCGGCCGAGGAGCGCCGGCACTACCACGACCTCACGCGCAACCGCGCGCCGGTCGCCGGCTATGTCGAGCGCCTGCAGGCGGCCGAGGCGCTGGTGCTGTGCTTTCCGGTGTGGTGCTTCGGGCCGCCGGCGATCCTCAAGGGCTTCCTCGACCGGGTGATGCTGCCCGAGGTGTCCTTCTCGATCGCGCCCGACGGCAAGGTCAGCCCCAAGCTCACCCAGCTTCGCCGCATCGCCGCCGTCACCACCTATGGCAGGCCGCGCTGGATGGCCTGGTACGTGGGCGACCCGCCACGCAAGCTGGTGACCCGCTACCTGAACGCCGTCAGCGGCCGGCGGGCGCGCATCGACTATCTCGCCCTCTACCACATGAACGTTGCCGACCAGGCGGCCCGGAGCGCCTTCCTGGCCCGGGTCGGCCGCCATTTCGCGGGCTTCGCATGAAGGTCCTGGTGGTCTACTGCCACCCGCTGGCCGACAGCTTCACCGCCGCCGTCCACCGCACCGCGCTGGCGGCGCTGGCGGAGGCCGGCCACGAGGTGCGCGACCTCGACCTCTACGCCATCGGCTTCGACCCGGTGCTGTCGGCAGAGGGCCGGGCCAGCTACCACACCGCCGGCGCCAACGAGGCCGGCATCGGCGAGCATCTGGCCCATCTGCGCTGGTGCGAGGGGCTGGTCTTCATCTATCCCACCTGGTGGTACGGGCTGCCGGCCATGCTGAAGGGCTGGCTCGACCGCGTCTGGGTGCCGCACGCCACCTTCTCCATGCCCGATGGCAACCGCGCGATCGGACGGGTGCTGACCAACATCCGCACCATCGCCGGCCTGACCAGCTATGGCGCGCCGTGGTGGTGGACGCAGATTGTCGGCGATCCCGGCCGGCGCACCCTGCTGCGCGGGGTCCGTGCGATCTGCCACCCGCGCTGCCGCACCCTGTGGCTGGCGCATTACCGCATGGACAGCTCGACCCCCGACAGCCGCCGCCACCATCTCGGCCGCGTGGCAGTGGCAATGCGCAGGCTTTAGCGTCATAAACACAATGTTAACCAGCCGTCCGGCAAAGCGGGGGTCTGGGCCGGACGCCAGGGATGGGGCGGAATGGGCGACAATGCGCGCCGGACAGGGGGGATTCTGCCTGACACGCCGCCGCTGGAGCGGGCGCGCCAGGAAGCATTGCAGCGCCTGTCGCCGGTGTGGCTGTGGGAGACCGACGCCGACCACCGCTTCACCTTCCTCTCCGATTCGGCGGCATGGCAGCGCTCGTCCAACCCACGGGCGATCATCGGCATGCACCGCTGGGACACTTACGCGCCCGATTTCGACCCCGCCGCCGCCGCCGCCCATCTCGCCGACCTGGAGGCGCACCGCCCCTTTCGCAACTTCATCTACAAGGCCGCGCTGCGCGATGGCAGCGAAGGCTGGTTCCGCGTCTCGGGCGACCCGTTGTTCGACGCCGAGGGCCGCTTCCTCGGCTATCGCGGCGTCGGCGAGGTCTACACCGAGCAGGCCGAGCGCCAGCGCCAGATCGGCCAGCGCGAGCGGCTGCTGGCGATCGCCCTGGCGGCACTGACCGATGGCGTTGCCCTGTGGGACGCCGAGGACCGGCTGATCGTCGCCAACCAGGCCTATTACGACGCGATCTTTCCGGGGCTGGATCCGGAAGGCGGCGTCGGCCGCACCTTCGAGGCGCTGCTGCGCCAGGCCGTGGCCGCCCGCCTTCTGGCGGTCGACGGCGATCCCGAGGCCTTCATCGCGGAGCGGCTGGCGCAGCGCTCGCAGCCCGGCGAGCCGGTGGAGATGACCCTGTGGGACGGGCGGGTGGTGGTGGCGAACGAGCTGCGGGTCGAGGAGGGCATGCGGCTGTCCATCGTCGACGATGTGACGGAGGCCAGGCTGCGCGAGCAGAGCCTGCGCGAGGCCAAGAACCAGGCCGAGACCGCCAACCGCTCGAAGACCGCCTTCCTGGCCAATGTGACCCACGAGCTGCGCACGCCGCTGAACGCCATCATCGGCTTTTCGGAGGTGCTGCTGGCCGGCTATTTCGGCGGCCTCAACCCGCGCCAGCGCGACTATCTGGAGGACATCACCTCGGCCGCGCACACGCTGCTGTCCAGCATCAACGAGATCCTCGACGTCTCCAAGATGGAGGCGAACCGGCTGGAGCTGTTCGAGACCCTGGTCGACCCGCTGGCCGTGGCGCGCGAGGCGGGCCGCCTGTTCCATCCGCAGTTCGACCGCGCCGGGCTGACCTTCGAGATGCAGGTCGCCGAGGACAGCCCGGCCATCTTCGCCGATGGCGAGCTGGTGCGGCGGATGCTCTACAACCTGCTCTCCAACGCCGTGAAGTTCACCCCGCCGGGCGGCACCGTCACCCTCAGCGGCGACACCGCCGCCGACGGCTACCGCTTCAGCGTGGCCGACACCGGCATCGGCATTCCCGAGCGCGACCTGAAGCGCATCACCGAACCCTTCCGCCAGGGCGCGAACTACCTGACGCGCAAGCACTATGGCACGGGGCTGGGGCTCGCCATCGTGAAAGGGCTGATCGAGCGCCATGAGGGCCAGCTCCTGATCGCCAGCACGCCCGGCAAGGGCACCACCATGACGCTGGTCTTCCCGCCCGAGCGGGTGCGCAACATCTAGGCCGACTGCGCCGCCTGCGGGGTGCCGGCGCGGGCGATGTCGAGAAACACCTCCTCGAGGTTGCGCCGGCCGTAGCGCGCGATCAGCGCCGCCGGGGCGCCCTGGTCGACGATGCGGCCGCGGCGCATCATCAGCACATCCCCGCACAGCCGCTCCACCTCGGCCATGTTGTGGGAGGCGATCAGGATGGTCGCCCCGGTCTGCCGCCGGTAGGTCTCCAGATAGCCGCGCACCCAGTCGGCCGTGTCGGGGTCGAGGGAGGCGGTCGGCTCGTCGAGCAGCAGCAGTTCCGGCCGGTTCAGCAGCGCCTTCGCCAGCGCCACCCTGGTCTTCTGCCCGGCCGACAGGCCGCCGGCCTTGCGCCCCATCAGCCCTTCCAGCTCCATCGCCGCCGCCACCTCGGCGATCCGCCCGTCGAGCCCGGCAACGCCGTAGAGCAGGCCGTAGACCTTCAGGTTCTGCCACACCGTCAGCCGGTGCGGCAGGTCGACATAGGGGCTGGAGAAGTTCATCCGCGGCAGCACCCGGAAGCGGTTCGCCAGCATGTCCTCGCCCAGCACCGTGATGGCACCGCCGCTGGGCAGCAGCAGCCCCAGCAGCATCGAGATTGTGGTGGTCTTGCCGGCGCCATTGCCGCCGAGCAGCGCCACGCAGGACCCCGCCGGCACCGCGAAGTCGATGCCGGCCACCGCCTCGACATCGCCGAAGCGCTTGGTCAGCCCGCGCACCCGGATCGCCTCGCCCGCCATGGCGGCGGGTATAGTGCGTGGCGCCGGCCCGGTCCAGGCCGCTTCACGGGAGTTGACCGCGGTCGCCCCGATGGGTTGTCATGCCGCCGGCCATGTGGCCGAGAACGCAAAGCCAAGGACGCGCGGGGGAAACATGACGGCGCCGGATTTCCTGGTGCATGACAAGCACGACACGGTCGGTGTCGTGGTGGTGGAGACGGTGACGGCCGGACGCCGGCTGACCGGCTGGCTGATGGAGACCGACGAGACGCTGCACATCGACGCGGTCGATGCCATACCGCTGGGCCACAAGATCGCGCTGGCGGACCTTGCGGTCGGCGACACGGTGCTGAAATACGGCCACGACATCGGCAAGATCGTGCATCCGGCGCGCAAGGGCGGGCATGTGCATGTGCACAACATGAAGACGAAGAGGTGGTGACATGAGCGGCTACCGCTTTTCCGGCTGGCGGCGCGAGAACGGGCGCGTCGGCATCCGCAACCACGTCGTCATCCTGCCCCTCGACGACCTGTCGAATGCCGCCTGCGAGAAGGTGGCGAACAACATCAAGGGCACCATCGCGCTGCCCCACCATTATGGCCGGCTGCAGTTCGGGGCCGACCTCGACCTGCATTTCCGCACCCTGATCGGCACCGGCAGCAATCCCAACGTGGCGGCCTGCATCGTCATCGGCATCGAGCCCGGCTGGACCGGGCGGGTGGTCGAAGGCATCGCCAAGACCGGCAAGCCGGTCGCCGGCTTCGCCATCGAGCGCAACGGCGAGATCAAGTGCGTCGCCGATGCCAGCCGCAAGGCCCAGGCCTTCGTGCAGTGGGCGACCGAGCAGAAGCGCGGCGAGTTCGACATTTCCGAGCTGTGGATCTCGTGCAAATGCGGCGAGAGCGACACCACCTCGGGCCTTGCCTCCAACCCCACCGTCGGCAACCTGATCGACAAGCTGGACCCGCTGGGCGTCACCACCTGCTTCGGCGAGACATCGGAGCTGACCGGGGCCGAGGCGGTGTGCGCCACCCGCGCCAAGACGCCGGAGATCGGGCAGAAGTTCATGAAGACCTGGCAGGCCTACATGGACGAGGTGATCGAGCCGCACAAGACCTCCGACCTGTCGGAATCCCAGCCGACCAAGGGCAACATCGAAGGCGGGCTGACCACCATCGAGGAGAAGGCGTTCGGCAACCTGGAGAAGATCGGCAAGAAGACGAAGTTCGTCGATGTGCTGGGCCCGGCCGAGGAGCCGGCCGCCGGCCCCGGCCTCTACTTCATGGACACTTCCTCCGCCGCGGCCGAATGCGTGACCCTTCAGGCCGCCGCCGGCTTCGTTGTCCACCTGTTCCCCACCGGCCAGGGCAACGTCATCGGCAACCCGATCGAGCCGGTGATCAAGCTGACCGCCAATCCACGCACCGCCCGCGAGATGGCCGAGCATATCGATGTCGACGTGTCGGGCATCCTGCGCCGCGAGATGACGCTGGACCAGGCGGGCGACGCGCTGATCGACATGACCTTGCGCACCTGCAACGGGCGCCTGACCGCGGCCGAGACGCTTGGTCACGTGGAGTATGTGATGACGAAGCTCTACCGTAGCGCGTGAGAGACCGCAGGCGCCGTTCTCCGCCCCCCTCGCCGCCTGCCGGTGGCGGGGGGCGGCTTGGCGCCGCGCGGGAACAAGCATGACCCAGCCCAGCCTTGACCTTACCGCCCGGGCGGCGGACGAGGTGAAGACCACCACCTGCTACATGTGCGCCTGCCGCTGCGGCATCCGCGTGCATCTGAAGGATGGCGAGGTCCGCTACATCGACGGCAACCCCGATCACCCGGTGAACCGCGGCGTGCTCTGCGCCAAGGGCTCGGCCGGCATCATGCAGCACCGCTCGCCGGCCCGCCTTGCCAAGCCGCTGAAGCGCGTCGGCCCGCGCGGCGAAGGCCGTTTCCAGGAAATCGAGTGGGAGGAGGCGCTGTCCATCGCCACCCAGTGGCTCGCCGATATCCGCCGCAGCGACCCGCGCCGGCTCGCCTTCTTCACCGGCCGCGACCAGAGCCAGAGCCTGACCGGCTGGTGGGCGATGCAGTACGGCACGCCGAATTTTGCCGCCCATGGCGGCTTCTGCTCGGTGAACATGGCAGCCGCCGGCCTCTACACCATCGGCGGCAGCTTCTGGGAGTTCGGCGAGCCGGACTGGGAGCACACCCGCTACTTCCTGATGTTCGGCGTGGCGGAGGATCATGACTCCAACCCCATCAAGCTGGGGCTCGGGCGGCTGAAGCGCACCGGCCAGGCGAAGGTGGTGTCGGTCAATCCGGTGCGCACCGGCTATTCCGCCATCGCCGATGAATGGATCGGCATCCGCCCGGGCACCGACGGGCTGTTCGTGATGGCCCTGATCCATGTGCTGCTGGCAGGCGAGCGCATCGACTGGGACTATCTCGCCCGCTACACCAACGCCTTCTGGCTGGTCGGCGAGGACGGGCTGTTCCGGCGCGACGGCGAGGGCCGCCCGGTCAAATCGGCCACCGCCGTGTCGCCGGATGGCACCACCGTGTTCGAGCTGATGGCCCGGCGCTACCTCGCCCCCGAATACGCGCCAGAGGCGGTGGCGGCGGCCACCGGCATTCCCGCTGCCACCATCCGGCGGATCGCCGGCGAACTGGCGCACGCCGCCTTCGAGCAGGCGATCGAGCTGCCGATCGCCTGGACCGACAGCGACGGCACCCGGCACCAGACCATGCGCGGCCGGCCGGTCTCGATGCATGCCATGCGCGGCATCTCGGCCCATTCCAACGGCTTCCACACCTGCCGGGCGATCCACCTGCTGCAGCTTCTGCTGGGCAGCGTCGACGTGCCCGGCGGCTTCCGCTACGAGGCGCCCTTCCCCAAGCCGATCCCGCCCGGGCCGAAGCCCGGCGGCAAGCGCGTCGCCCCCGGCCAGCCGCTGGAGGGAATGCCGCTCGGCATGCCGCAGGGGCCGGAGGACCTGCTGCTGGAGGCCGATGGGAGCCCCCGCCGGATCGACAAGGCCTATTCCTGGGAAAGCCCGGTCGCCGCCCATGGCCTGATGCACACCGTCATCCACAATGCCTGGAAGGGCGATCCCTACCCCATCGACACGCTGTTCATGTATATGGCCAACATGGCCTGGAACTCGTCGATGAACGTGCCGGGCACGCTGAAATACCTGACCGACACCAACCCCGACGGCAGCTACCGCATCCCGCGCGTGATCTATTCGGACGCCTACTGGTCGGAGACCGTGGCCTATGCCGATCTGGTGCTGCCCGACACCACCTATCTTGAGCGCTGGGACTGCGTGTCGCTGCTCGACCGGCCGATCTCCAAGGCCGACGGGCCCGCCGATGCGATCCGCCAGCCGGTGGTCGCCCCCGACCGCGACGTGCGCCCCTTCCAGGACGTGCTGCTCGACCTCGGGGCTAGGCTCGGCCTGCCCGGCTTCGTGCGCGAGGACGGCTCGCCGCGCTATCCGGGCGGCTATCCGGACTATCTGGTCAACCACGAGCGGGCCCCCGGTATCGGCCCGCTGGCCGGCTGGCGCGGCGACGGCACGGCCCAGGGCCGCGGCGCGCCCAACCCCGACCAGCTCCAGCGCTACATCGACAATGGCTGCTTCTGGGAGGCGCGCTGGCCGGACAGCGCGCGCTACTACAAGTTCGCCAACCGCGACTACCTGGAGGCCGCCAAGGGCTATGGCTTCCTGCCTGCGGCCGATCCCATCGTGATGCAGATCTACAGCGAGCCCCTGCAGAAGTTCCGCCGCGCGGCCGAGGGCCACGGCCCCGTCCAGCCGCCCGACCACATGCGCGCGCGGGTGATCCGCGCCTTCGATCCGCTGCCGGCCTGGTACGCGCCGCTGGAGATGCAGGCGGTGGACGAGACGGCCTATCCGCTGCACGCGATCACCCAGCGGCCGATGCAGATGTATCATTCCTGGGGCAGCCAGAACGCCTGGCTGCGCCAGATCACCGCGCGCAACCGCCTCTACGTCCACCCCGAGGTGCTGGCGGCCCTCGGCGTGGCCGATGACGGCTGGGTGTGGATCGAGAGCATGCATGGCCGGGTGAAGGCCCAGGTCGCCGCCATGGCCGGTGTCAACCGCGACACGGTGTGGACCTGGAACGCCATCGGCAAGCGGGCTGGCGCCTGGGGCCTCGACCCGGCGGCACCGGAGGCGCGGCAGGGCTTCCTGCTGAACCACCTGATCGCCGAGCTGCTGCCCGCCCGCGAGGGCGGCTACCGCTACGCCAATGCCGATCCGGTGACCGGCCAGGCGGCCTGGTATGACCTGAAGGTGCGGCTGCGGCCCTGCACCGCGGCCGAGGCGGGGGAGAGCGAGCCGCGCTTCGCCCCGCTGCCCGGCCCGCGC
>CAZEQG010000112.1:0-8155 GCA_964514295.1 uncultured Alphaproteobacteria bacterium | reverse complement strand
AGCCCTGGGCGCCTGGCCGGCCGGCCGGCGGCTGATCGTGTGCGACGAGGGCGGCGGCGGCCGGCCGATCGCCGAGGCGCTGGCCGGCTGGGCGGGCGGTCCGGCCGCCCTGCTGACCGGCCCGGAAGGCGGGTTTTCGGCGGAGGAGCTGGCGCTCCTCAGGGGGCTCGACTTTGCCCTGCCGGTCAGCCTCGGCCCCCGGGTACTCAGGGCCGATACGGCGGCCCTGGCAGCCCTGGCGGTGTTCCAGGCCATTGCCGGCGATTGGCGCATCGATCGTCCCGCCTGGAAGGCGCATGCGTGAACGCCCATATGCAGCCGGACCATTCGTGGTGAAGAAGAACGCCCAGCGGGGGAACCATGTCGCGTCCGCCTGAAAGCCGCGGTGAGCCGATCACCGACAAGCGGCAGCTCGTCGAATACCTGGAAGCCGGCTGCAAGCCGCGGGAGCGCTGGCGCATCGGCACCGAGCACGAGAAGCTGGTGTTCGACCTGAAGACCCTGCGCCCGGCGCCCTATGAGGGGCCGTCCGGGATTGCGGCCCTGCTCGACGGCATGCGCCGCTATGGCTGGGACCCGATCTACGAGGGCGACAACGTGATCGCCATGTCCAAGGAGCGGGCCGCGATCACGCTGGAGCCCGGCGGGCAGTTCGAGCTGTCGGGCGCGCCGCTGGAGACCATCCACCAGACCTGCGCCGAGACCGCCACCCACCTGGCCGAGGTGAAGCAGGTGGCGGGCGAGATCGGCGTCGGCATGCTGGGGCTTGGCATGCAGCCCAAATGGAGCCGCGCCGACACCCCCTGGATGCCCAAGGGGCGCTACCGGATCATGCGCAAGGTGATGGAGCAGAAAGGCTCGCTCGGCCTCGACATGATGCTGCGCACCTGTACCATCCAGACCAATCTCGACTTCGCCTCCGAAGCCGACATGGTCAAGAAGTACCGCGTCAGCCTCGCCCTCCAGCCGGTGGCGACGGCGTTGTTCGCCAACTCCCCCTTCACCGAGGGCCGGCCGAACGGCTTCAAGTCCTTCCGCAGCCATGTCTGGACCGATACCGATCCCGACCGTACCGGCATCATGCCCTTCGTGTTCGAGGACGGCATGGGCTTCGAACGCTTCGTCGACTATCTGCTCGACGTGCCGATGTACTTCGTCTACCGCGACGGCTACATCGATGCCGCCGGCCAGTCCTTCCGCGACTTCATGGCCGGCCGGCTGCCGGCGCTGCCCGGCGAGATCCCGGGCATGGGCGACTTCGCCGACCACATGACCACATCCTTCCCCGAGGTCAGGCTGAAGCGCTTCCTGGAGATGCGCGGGGCCGATGGCGGCCCATGGCGCTCGATCTGCGCCCTGCCGGCGCTGTGGGTGGGGCTGCTCTACGACGATGGCGCGCTCGATGCGGCCTGGGACCTGGTGAAGGGCTGGACCCTTGCCGACCATCAGCACCTGCGCGCCGAGGTGCCGCGCCATGCGCTGGCCACCGCCTTCCACGGGCGGACCATGCGCGACCTTGCGCGCGAGGTGCTGGAGATCGCCAAGGCCGGCCTGCGCGCGCGCGCCCGCCAGGATGGCATCGGGGTGGACGAAAGCCCCTTCCTCGACACCCTGCACGAGGTGGTGGACAGCGGCATGACGCCCGCCGACCGGCTGCTGGAGAAGTATCACGGCCCCTGGAACGGCTCGGTCGACCCGGTGTTCCGCGAAATGGCCTACTGACCGCCCGCCGGTGCGGCCGCCTCGCCCTTCGTCTGGCTCAGGGTGAGGCGGAATGGGAGGGTGGAAGCAGCTTCGGCAAGGACCACCGCTCCCCCACTCGCCTCATGGTGAGCTTGGTCGAACCATGAGGCGCGGTACCGGTGGGCGGCTAGGAGAGGATGCTGGTGCTGCCGCCGGCGCCCGACAGAAGCTGGACGACATAGCCGTTCTTGGCACCGGCGCCGCCGGTCGACAGGCCGGCGTTCTTGGCGTCCTCCTGGATCAGGAAGCGCTGGAGCAGCTTCTTGGTGTAGTCGGAGGCGGCGTAGACATCGGTGGTGCCGCTGTCGGCGGTGGTCAGGTCGGTGACCATCTGCTTTGCGGTCTTCAGCTCGTTGTCGAGGGCGAGCTGCCCGGCGCGCAGTTCGGTAAGCGCCCGGCCGACATTGATCTTCAAGGAACGGAAGGCGGCCAGGGCGCCGCTGCTGTCCAGGCTGTCGCTGGGCAGCAGATTGGCTGCGGCCTTGCCGAGATCGACCACGTCGACCTGGAAGTTCTCCTGCGCGTTCAGGGTGATGGTGCGGCCGGTCGAGGCCACGCGGATGCTGATGTCGGACTGGTAGTTGGCCAGCAGGTTCTTGCCGCTGATATTGGCCTTGGCGACCATGCTGGTCAGCTCGTCGGTGAGCTTGCGGAAGGCGCTGTCGACCTTGGCGCGCGGATCGAGCGTCTCGGCGGCGAGCTTGGCGAAGCTGCCATCGACCTTCAGCTCGCGCTGGGCCTGGACCAGCGCCTCGCCGGCCGAGCCGTCGAGCAGGTCGATCACCTGCTGGGAGGTGCCGGCATCGGCAAGGCTGAGGGCGGCGAGCGGATTGCCGATGCTGGTCGCAAGGTCGCGCCCGCGCACGGTGAAATGCTGTCCGCCGATCAGCTCGGCGGTGGTGTCCGGCCCCGACAGCAGGTTCGCCACGCCCGACGAGGTGGTGGTGCCGATCGCCACCTGCACCTGCTCGACCAGCGAGGCGAAATTCGCCTCCAGCTCGGTGCGGTCCTCGCTGGGGTCCATGGTGCGGCCGAGTTCGGCCAGGGCGCGGATCTGGGAGAACAGCACGTTGATGGTGCTGGCCCGGCTTTCGGCATCGCGCACCGCCTGCGCGCCCTGGTACAGGCTGTCGGTCTGCAGTGTCGCCGCCCATTGTGGCACGCTGTCGATCGCCAGCGTGAGGATGTTGTCGTCGACGCCGACCGCCTGGGCGACCTGCGCGCGCTCCTCGGAGGCGGCGACCAGGCTTGCCTGGGCGGCCCCGAGATTGGCCGTGTCGCCGGCGCCGGTCGCCGCCTGGAAGCTGGCGTTCATGGCGCTTACGGTGGACAGGAAGCCGCTGAGGTCGTGGCCGCGGATCTGCACCGCCTCGCCGGTGGACTTGATCTGCACCGACTGGATCGCGGGCTGGGTGCCGTCCAGCAGGTTCTGGGCGGTGCCGATGTCGTCGGGGTCGGCATCGTCGTAGAGATAGGTCGAGCCGGCCACGGCATCCTGGATCTCGGTCGCCAGCGAGGCGAATTCGGCCTTGAAGTCGGCCAGCGAGCCGGCATTGGCGGGATCGTTGGCGAGGCCGATCAACTCCTGCATCCGCCCCAGCTTGACATTGACCACGTCGAGCCCGTCGGCGGCCGAGGCGAGCAGGCCGCGGAAGCGCACCAGCTCGGGCACGGCGGCTTCCTGCACGGCGAACTCGGCGGCAAAGGGGCCGGTCGGGCTCTGGATGTTGGCCAGCCGGTCGTAATCGTCCTGGATCGCCTGCAGGCGGCTGTCGATGTCCTGCACCTGCATCACGGCGGCGGTGATGACAAGCTGGTTCTTGCCGAGTGTCGAGACGTCCTTCTGCGCGTCGGTCAGCTTGTAGTTGCTGCTGGCCGTCTTGGCGGCGGTGGCCGAATTGGCCAGCTCGCTGATCTTGATGCCCTTCTCGATCAGCTCCACCTGCTTGCCGAGGGACTGCACGGCGACCTGCGCCGGCAGGTTCAGCACCGAGGTCGACACCGAGCGCAGCACATTGTCGCCAAGGATGTTGTAGGCGTTCTTCACCTCGTCGGCCTTGCGCAGGAAATAGGCGGCCTCGCGCAGGGCGGGGTTGGCCTTGCCCAGCGACTTCTCGAACTCGTTCAGCACGTATTTGTCGGTAAGCTGCTTCAGGAAGCTCGCATCCTGCAGCTTGCCCATGCCCTTGGAGAACTCGAAGGCCTTGGTGATCTCCTGGTAGCGGGGATCGGCCATCCGGTTGGCCAGCGACTTCTGGTCGTCCATGTCGCTTTCAAGGATGCGCTTGACCCGGCCGGGATTGTTGATGTCGCCGTCCAGGGTGAAGGCCGACAGGGCGAAGGCCAGCAGGCGACGGTCCTTCACGAAGGCCTCGACGTCCTTAACGGTCGCCGCCTTCTTCGTGAAATACTCGATTTCCTTCTGCACCGCGGCCGACTTGGCGAACTTCTCCAGCTCGCCATTCGGGTCCTTGATGAGCTTCTTGAAGGCGGCAACGCCGGATATCCCGGCGATCACCCCAAGATTGCTCTGCGTAGCCATGGTCGCCGCTCCCTTGCTGCGACGGGTAACCGGCACATTCTATGCCACTCAGCAGAATGGCAGAAGAATGCGCCCGACGCGAGTCGTTTCACACGACCGGCCCCAGGGATCCAAGCAAGGAACGTGCCGTCAGCGCCGCCAGACCGCCACGGCAAGGCTCGCCCAGCCGGCCAGCAGGGCAAGGCCGCCGGCCGGCGCGCTCATCGGCGGCAGCCTGAGGCCAAGGAAGGCGGGTGCATAGATCGCCCCGCAGAACAGCAGGATGCCGAGGATGAACAGGGCGCCCGCCAGCCTGGCGGCGGGTCCCGGCGGGCGGGCGGCGACGGCGAGCAGGGCAAGCCCATGCAGGATCTGCAGATGGCCGGTCTGGGTCAGCGTGGCCGAGGCGTAGGGGCCATGGGCGCCGGCCGCCGCCGCGGCCAGGCCGAAAAGCCCGCAGAGCGCGCCCGCCAGGGCGAATAGGCGCGTCACCTCAGCCGCCCAGCGCCGCCAGCACCCGGGCGCAGAAGCCATCGTAGCGGGCGGTGTCGATCCAGCGGACCACGGCGGTCAGCCGGCGCTCGCGGTCGATCCATACGATGTTGCCGCCGGCCCCCAGGAGGAACACCGAGCCGCGCGGTGCCGAGGGATAGCGCCCGGCCCCGTTCAGCCACAGGAGGAAGCCGTAGGAGGGGTTGAGGGCGCAGGGCTGGCGCATCAGGGCGAGCCACTCCGGCGACAGCAGGCCGCCGCCATCGCCGCGCACCAGCTCGCCCACCCGGGCCAGATCCTCGGTCGAGATGAACAGCCCGCCGCCCCAATGGCTGCCGCCGGAGACCGATTCGACCGGCCGGCCGTCGATCTCCACCACGGAGTTGCGGTAGCCGCGCCAGCGCCAGGTGCTGCTCGCCCCGATCGGGCCCATGATGTGTTCGGCCAGCACCTCCGGCAGCGGCCGGCGCCACAGCTCGGCCAGGCTGAGGGCCAGCCGGTTCACGCGGACATCGTTGTATTCCCAGTGGGTTCCGGGCTGCTTCAGCGGCCGCGGCTGGCCCTTCAGGCGGTTCAGCCCCTCGCTCGACAGGTCGCGGTTGCGGTCGATCACGTCGGACTTGCCCCACAGCGTGCCCTCCCATTCGGAGGTGTTCTGCAGCAGCATCCGCCAGGTGATCGGCGCGTTCTGCGGCTCGGGGAAGCCGAGGGGCCGGTCGAGCTCCAGCATGCCGCGGTCCCAGGCCAGGCCGGCGACCAGGGCAAGGAAGGTCTTGGCGACGCTGAAGGTGACGTCGACCCGCGCCGTGTCGCCCCAGCGCGCCAGCACCTCGCCGTCCACCAGGATCATGCCGGCCGGCCCGCCGCGCGGCGCGGTCTCACCGATCACCTCGTTCCATGGCGGCGGCTCGAACCAGCCGCCTTCCAGCACCGCGCGGATGTCACGCGACCAGGGAACCTCGTGCGCCTCGTGCCAGGCGATGGCTTCTGCAAAATCGGGCATGGCCGCTTGTAGCCGCTGCGCCACCTATGCTTCAAGCAGATGACGGGAGCTGGCAGAATCTGCCGGGTGGCGGGCAGCTTCTGCCGGTGGAAGGGAAGGCGACAGCATGGAACGGGGCGCGACCGGGCCGAAGGCGGTGAACAGGCTGGACTACCGGCCGCCCGACTATGCCGTGGAGGAGATCGCGCTGACCGTCAGCCTGGCCGATCCCGAGACGCTGGTCACCGCCCGCATGCGGGTGCGCCGGCGCGAGGGGGTGGGCGCCCCGCCGCTGGTGCTGGACGGCCAGAACCAGCGCCTGGTGTCGGTGGCGATCGATGGCCGCCCCCTGGCACCGGCGGACTATGTGCTGGAGCCGGAGCGGCTGGTGGTGGCCGATGTGCCGGCGGCCTTCGAGATCGAGATCGTCAGCGCCTGCCGCCCGCAGGACAATACCGCCCTCGAAGGGCTCTACCGCAGCGGCGGCCTCTACTGCACGCAGTGCGAGGCGGAGGGTTTCCGCCACATCACCTATTTCGTCGACCGGCCGGACGTGATGGCGCTCTTCACCACCCGCATCGAGGCCGACCGGGCGGCCTTTCCGGTGCTGCTGTCGAACGGCAACCCGGTCGACAGTGGCGAGCTCGCCGGCGGCCGGCACTATGCCGTGTGGCAGGATCCCTTCCGCAAGCCCTGCTACCTGTTCGCCCTGGTGGCCGGCAGGCTCGCCGTGGTGGAGGACAGCTTCACCACCCGTTCCGGCCGCAAGGTGGCCTTGCGCATCTATGTCGAGCCGGGTAACGAGGGAAAATGCGGCCACGCCATGCGCTCGCTGAAGCAGGCCATGGCCTGGGACGAGCAGGTGTTCGGCCTGGAATACGATCTCGACATCTTCATGATCGTCGCCGTCAGCGACTTCAACATGGGGGCGATGGAGAACAAGGGCCTCAACATCTTCAATACCAAGTACGTGCTGGCGCGTCCGGACATCGCCACCGACGTCGATTACATGAACATCGACCGCGTGGTTGCGCACGAGTATTTCCACAACTGGACCGGCAATCGCGTCACCTGCCGCGACTGGTTCCAGCTGTCATTGAAGGAAGGCCTGACCGTGTTCCGCGACCAGGAATACGGGGCGGATCAGTATTCGCGCGCGGTGCAGCGCATCCAGGAAGTACGGGGGCTTCGCGCGGCACAGTTCCCTGAGGACGCCGGACCGATGGCGCATCCGATACGGCCGGCCAGCTACGAGGAGATCAACAACTTCTATACCGCCACCGTCTATGAAAAAGGCGCCGAGGTGGTGCGCATGATCCACACGCTGCTCGGCGAGGACGGCTTCCGTCGCGGCATGGATCTGTACTTCGAGCGGCACGACGGACAGGCGGTGACCTGCGACGACTTCGTGTCGGCGATGCAGGACGCATCCGGCGTCGACCTGACCCAGTTCCGCCGCTGGTACGAACAGGCCGGCACGCCCCGGCTGAAGGCCGACACCGCCTTCGATGCCGCCAGCGGACGATGGACGCTGACGCTGACCCAGTCCAACCCGGAGACTGCCTACGAGAAGCGTCTGGCTGAGGAAGGCCTGCAGTTCGCGCGCGGTCCGCTGCACATTCCGGTGGCGCTGGGCCTGCTGAGCGACGATGGTCGCGAGATCCTGCCGACCACGGTGCTGTCGCTGACCGAGGCGAAGCAGACCTTCGAGTTCGATCTGTCGTCGCACGCGCTCGCGTCGGCGCCGCTACCTTCACTGCTGCGTAATTTCTCGGCACCGGTGGCGCTCGATTTCGATTACGGAGATAGCGCGCTGGCAACGCTGATGGCGCACGACACTGACGAGTTCAACCGTTGGGAGGCCGGCCAGCGGCTCGCGACCCGGTTGATGCTGGCGGCTGTGGCGCAGGTGCAGGCAGGCGATGAGCCCGCGGTGCCCGATCTGTTCGTCGATGCCTTCGCTGCGGTGCTGGCCCAGGCGGACGCCGATCCGGCCTTTGCTGCCGAGGCGCTCACGCTCCCCTCGGAAGCCTGGTTGGGCGACCAGATGGCGGTGATCGATCCGGATGCCATCCACCGCGTGCGCACGCTGTTCAGGCGCACGCTGGCCGAGCGGCTGCGGCCACAGTTCGAGGCGTTGCTGGCGCGGCACGTCGTGTCGGGTGCGTACACACCGGAACCGGCGGCGATGGGCCGGCGCGCACTGCGCAACCTCGCGCTCGGCTATCTGATGACGCTGGACGACAGTGCGCTGCAGCTGCGGGTGCTTGCGCAGTTCCGCGACGCCGACAACATGACCGACCAGTTCGCCGCGTTCTCGCTGCTTGCACATAGCGACACGCCGCTGCGCGAGGTGGCGCTGAACGAGTTCTACGCGCGCTGGAAGGACGAGGCGCTGGTGGTGGACAAGTGGCTGG
>CAZEQG010000111.1:0-8172 GCA_964514295.1 uncultured Alphaproteobacteria bacterium | reverse complement strand
CTTCGGCGGCGGTGGCCGCGACTTCGGCGGTGGCGGCGGCCGCGATTTCGGTGGCGGCGGTCGTGATTTCGGCGGCGGTGGCCGCGATTTCGGCGGCGGTGGCCGCGATTTCGGCGCGCCGCAGGATTTCGGCGGCCCGGCGTCGGGGGATTCGGGTGGCGGCCGCCGGCGCGAGTACCGCGACCGGGATCGTGATCGCGACCGCGATCGCGACAGCTACGACCGCTACTAGGCGGTTCAGCGGAAAGGGCGCTTCGGCGCCCTTTCTCGTTTTGGCGGAAGGCCGGCGGGATGCCCCCGGTCAGTCCGGCGCAAGGCCGATGACACCCCGGATATCGGCACCCTGCATGAGGGCGCCGCGGGTGTCGCAGTTGGTCATGTTCGCATCGGTCAGTTCGATCGCGGTCATGTTGGCGTCGCGCATCACCGCGTTGCTGAGATCGGCGCTGCCCATCCGGGCATAGGAAAGATCGGCCGCCACGAAGGTGCAGCCGGTGAGCCGGGCACTTTCCAGATTGGCCGGCCAATGGCTGATGGTGGTGCCCTGCATCGGGACCGGGCCAAGATTGGCGTTCTTGAAGGTGGCGCCGGTGGCGGTGATGCGCGACATGTTGACCCCGCGCAGGTCGGCCCCGGTCAGATCGGCCGCGCGCAGGTCGGCAAAGCTCATGTCGGTCATCAGGAACACCGAGCGCAGCAGCTTGGCCTGCTTCAGGATGGTGAACTTCATCAGCGCGCCGGAGAGGTTGAGGTCGCTCAGGTCCTCGCCCGTCATGTCGACTTCCGAGAAGTCGGCGCGCTTGCCAGTCCGCCCACCCGACTTCATCCACTCCTGATGGTCGGCCAGGATGTCGCGCAGCGACTGGTCCAGCGAGGACAGCTTGCGCGCCATGCGCATGTTGTCGGTGTCGGCGACCGAGAAATCCACCGCGTCGACGATCGCGCCGATCAGGTCGGCATCCCGCAGGTTGGTCGACAGCAGCGTGGCGCGCGACATGATGGCGCCATGCAGGATCGCCCCGGTCAGGTTGGCGTGGCTGAGGTCCGCACCCTCAAGGATCGAGCCGGTCATGTTCGCCTTGGACAGGTCGGCGCGGATGAACTTCACGTTGCGCATCACCGCGTCGGTCAGGTCCGACTGCATGATGAAGGCGTTGGACAGTTTTGATCCGGTCAGGTTCGCCTTCTTCGCCTCGATCGACTTCATTTCGGTCGATGCGTTGATGTCGTAGCCCATCGGGGTCAACTCGCCGCGCCGGGCATTCAGCAGCATGCCTTCGCGCAGGTCGCACTCCACCAGCTTGGCGTTGTTCAGCTTGGCCCCCTGCAGGCAGATGCCGCGCATGTCACAGCGGAACAGGTCGGCGTCGTCCAGGTTGGCGCCGCGGAAATCGGCGGCGAACAGAACCGAGCCATGCAGCTTGCAGCCCTTCAGGTTGGCGCCCTGAAGGGTCGCGCCAGTGAAGTCGCAGTCCGACAGGTCGGCGCCGGCCATGTCGAGATAGGAAAGGTCGCACATCTTGTAGGCCGCGCGCAGACCGCCGCGCTGGCGCAGCAGATAGGCGCGGTGCTTCGACAGCGCCTCGCGGAGCTGGCGCTGGTCGATCTTGCGCTTGGCGGGCTTTGTCTGCTGGTCCTCGGACATCGGCCTCCCCCGACCGCCAACAAGTAGGCGCTGCCGGGGGGCTTGTCACCGTCCGTCAGACATCAGCCAGGCCGCGGCCACACCGGATCACGGAAGGACTGCACCTCGACCAGGTAGCCGTTGGGATCGCGAAAGAAGGCGCCATAGACGCGGAATGCCTCCGAGTAGCTGGGCGGCGCCTCGAACCGCACGCCCTTGGCCGTGAGAAACTCGTACCAGCCATCGACATCGGGGGTGACGATGGTCAGCACCACGCCATTGGGCTCCTTGTGGCGGATCTCGCGGGCGCAGACGCCGATGAAGGCGTCGCGCGCGACCCGGAAGATGCGGCAGGCGCCCTGGTCCAGCACCAGCTCCAGCCCCAGGGTCTGGCCATAGAAGGCGGCACTGGTTTCCAGGTCCCAGGTGTAGATGAAGGTCACCTGCTGGTCGATCGGCGGGCGCTGCATGGGGGAATGCCTTTCTGTGGCGGTGGGGGCGGGCACAACGATTTCACAAGACAATGCCTCAATCCTTTGATTCAATGGAGCGATGGCTGCGGCTGAAATTATCGATGCCGATCCGGCAGCCGAAGCGGATGCTGGCGCGGGCGGTAGCGCCTCCTCGGCCAGGGGGGGTGGCAGCCGGTTTGTGATCAACTACCAGCAGCCGCTCGACCGTTTCTCGCGGCGCGGCTGCCCGGCCTTCGCCGCCCAGCCGAACAGCCGTGCCGCCGGCACCGGGCGGTGGATCGCCTTTGCCACCGATCCGCGCCTGCCGCTGCGCCTGAAGGCGCTGCGCACCCTGACCAGGACCGGCGTGCTCGGGCTGATGGCGGTGGAGGAATGGACGGTCCAGCGCCCGCCCGGCAGCGATGTGGAGCAGGCGGTGGTGGTGGTGCGCCAGCCGGCGGGCGACACCTATATGGATGCGCGCCTGTCCTCGCAGGGACCGATGCCGGAAAGGGTGTTCATCGACCATTTCCTGAAGCCCTTGGTCGAGACGCTGAACGAGATGCACAATCTCGGCCTCACCCATGGCGGCATCCGGCCGAACAACATCTACGCCTGCAAGGACCAGGACCGGCCGGTGCTCGGCGAGTGCGTGACGGTGCCCCCGGGCTATGACCAGCCGGCCGTGTTCGAGACCATCGACCGGGCGGCTGCCCACCCGCTGGGCCGGGGCGATCCCACCATCCTCGACGACATCTATGCCCTCGGCGTCACCTCGGTCTATCTGCTGGTCGGCCGGGCCACGGTAACGGAGACCGACGTCAAGGCGATCCTCCACAAGAAGCTGGAGAAATCCTCCTTCGCGGCGCTGACCGATACCTACAAGGTGCCGCCATCGGTGGTGGAGGTGCTGCGCGGCATGCTGCAGGACGATCCCCGCGACCGCTGGAACCTCAGCGACATCGAGGGCTGGTTCAAGGGTGCCGCCAACACCCGAAAGATCCGCCTGCCGCAGGGGGCGGCCTGGCCGGTCGATTTCGACGGCCGCAACCACTTCACCGCCCGCGCCCTGTCCTTCACCCTGGGCGCCTGCCCCGAGACCATGCGGGTGCTGGAGTTCCTGAAGGGCCGGGCGTTCAAGAACTGGCTGTCGCGCGGGCTTGGCGACGAGAAGCTGCAGGCCAAGGTCGAGGAGGTCTACAACCAGCGCAAGCGGGCCGAGGTGGAAAAGGCCGCCGACATCGTGGCCGTGACCTGCATGCAGCTTCACGCCTATGGCCCGCTGCACTGGAAGGGCGTATCGGTCAATCCGCACGGCATCGGCACGATGATGGTGGGCATGATCCACCAGGAGGGGCTGCCGGAGCTGCTGGCGGAACTGATCCGCTCCAACCTGCCGATCAGCTGGCTGTCGCTGCAGCCGGAGGCCGACGGCTTCGTTGCCGCCCATGTGCTGCTGTCGAAGGCGGCTGGGCTGGCCTCGCGCTCGGGCTGGGGGTTCGGCATCGAGCGGGCGGTCTATGAGCTGTGCCCGACCAGCCGCTGCCTCAGCCCGATCCTGGGCGGGCGGATGGTGGTGTCAGTGGAGGACCTGCTGCCGGCGCTCGACGAGGTGGCACAGGAGGCGGGCACGCCCTTCCTGCCGATCGACCGTCATCTCGTCGCCTTCATCATGGCCCATCGCAAGGATTTCACGCTGAGCCTGCTGGAGGGCATCGACAGCCAGGAACAGACGCAGCGCATCATCGCCGCGCTGCGCATCCTCGCCTTCGTCGAAAGCAAGCTCGGCCTCGGCCCGTTCCCCGACCTCAACCGCCTGTTCGGCAACCTTCTCCAGCCGAACATCGATGCGGTGCTCCGTCCGCGCCGGCGCAAGGAGCTGGCCCGGCGGGCCGAACAGGCGATCCAGAAGCAGAACCTGTCGGCGATCCTCGACATCTTCCAGGACCGTGAGATGTTCGACAAGGACCGCCGCGAGTTCCAGGAGGCGCGCTTCCGCTTCCAGTCCAACGCCTCGATGATCGCCACGCTGGAGACCGCCGCCCCGCTGATCGACCAGGAGGCCGAGTTCGCCGGCAGTAAATGGGCCTTCTACGTGTCGATGATGCTGTCGACCGCCGCCTGCGCCAGCACCGTGTGGTTCATGATGTAGCGGCGGCGGGCGGCCTGACGGCGGTGCCCACCGGCCGCTGGAACCAGGTCGAGCTGATCCATTCGCCGTTCTTGTGCGCATATTCGCGGAAGGTGCCCACCTCCTCGAACCCCATCCGGCGGTGCAGCGCCAGCGAGGCCGGGTTGGGCAGGGCAACTGCGGCAACCGCCAGATGCACGGGCTGCCTGGCCAGATGGTCCAGCAGCGCGCCATAGAGCTGCCGGCCGAGGCCGGCGCCGCGGCGTCCGGGATGCAGATAGATGCTGGTCTCCACGGTCGCGTCGAAGGCGCTGCCGGGGCGGTAGCGGCTGGCATAGGCGCAGCCCGCCACCGCGCCGCCAAGCTCCCCGACCAGCAGCCGGTAGGGCGCATGGCTGTAGCCCTCGAACCAGGCGCGGCGGGAATCCAGGCTGTGCGGCGCGGTCGCGAAGGTCGCGTGCCCGTTCAGCACATAGTGGTTGAAGATGTCGAGCAGGGCCGGAAGATCCGCCGCTTCGGCCTGGCGGATGAGCAGGTGATCCATCGCGGGCTTGCCTCCGTCCAACGGTTGGGACTGGTGCGACGCCGGCGATCGCTCAGAACGCCGCCAGGGCCGCGTCCACGCCGGCGCCCCGCGGCAGGCGGAAGCCGCCGGCGGCAAGGCAGGCGTCGAGGGCGCCGAGGGTGCGCAGCACGGTATCCTTGCGGGCGTTGTAGCCCATGGTGCCGATGCGCCAGATGCGGCCCTTCAGCGGCCCGAAGCTGGTCCCGATCTCGATGCCGAAATCCTCCAGCATGCGCCGGCGCAGGCCCTCGCCGTCGACGCCGTCCGGAATCCACACGCCGGTGACATTGGGCATGCGGTGCGCGGGATCGCCATAGAGGGAAAGCCCCATCGCCTCCAGCCCCCGCCGCAGGGCGCCGCTGGCGGCGGCATGCCGGGCGAAGGCAGCCTCCAGCCCTTCGAGCAGCAGGATGCGCGCGCTCTCCCTTGCGGCATAGAGCATTGAGGTCGCCTCGGTGTGGTGGTTCAGCGCGCGCTCCGACCAGTAGTCCATGACCATGGCGAGGTCGAAATAGTTGGAGCCGATCCGCCGCCCGGGCCCGAAGCCGTTGCTGCCGGCGGGGTCGGCGATGCCGCGCTCGACATGGCGGCGGCGGAAGATCGCCTCAGCGGCGCGGGGCGAGATGGTGATCGGCGCCACCCCCGGCGGGCCAGCCAGGCATTTCTGCAGCCCGGCGGTGGCGATGTCGATGCCCCATGTGTCGGTCTCGAAGGCCATCCCCCCCAGCGTCGCCGTGGTGTCGCAGTAGACCAGGGCGCCGGTGCGCGCGGCGATGCTGCCGATATCGGCCAGGGGCTGGGCCATGGTGGTGGAGGTGTCGCCCTGGACCACGGCGATCACCTTGGGGCCGAAGGCGCGCGCGGCAGCCTCGATCTGCTCGGGCGCGAACACCTCGCCCCAGGGCGCTTCGATCGCCCGCACCTGCGCCCCGGCGCGCTCGGCGATCTCGACCAGGAGGTGGCCGAAGCGCCCGAAGATCGGCACCAGCACCTTGTCGCCCGGCTCCAGCAGGCTGACCAGCGCCGCCTCGATGCCGGCCCGGGCGGTGCCGTCGATTACCATGGTCTGGGGATTGACGGTGCGGAACACGGCCCGGTAGAGCGCCATGGTCTCGGCCATCGCGGCGCGGAAGGCGGGGTCGAACTGGCCCAGCAGCGGCGCCGACATGGCGCGCAGCACGCGTGGATCGGCATCGATCGGGCCGGGACCCATCATCAGTCGCGGCGGGATCGCCAGTTCGTGAAGCGGCAGGGGGGCGGACATCGCGATTGCGTCTCGTGAAGGTGAATGGTGGTGCGGACAGACTAGTAGCATGGTCGCGCCCATGTCCGCCCGGCTGAAGCGATGTGCCGCCGGGCCGCCCGCTACAGGAAACCGACATGGCAAGCCTTTCCCTTCCCCTGCCGGCCGTCAGCCGGTCGCTTCTCGTCACCGCCGTCCTGGCCGGCATCGCCGCCGACCTTGCCTGGGAGGCGTGGGCACGTGGCGTGACCCCGTTCCTGGTGGGCGGCCCGCTGGAGCCGGCGGCCCTGGTGCAGAGCGTCTTCGGCTTCGACAACCGGCTGCTGGCCGAGCTGATCCACCTGGTGGTGGGCGTGCTGTTCTATCCCCTGGGCTACCTGTTCATCGCCCGGCCGATCGCCGGGGCGCTGTTCCCCTGGATGCCGTGGTGGCTGGTGGCGGCCGGATTCGGCGTCGGGCTGTGGGTGTTCGCGCTCTACATCATGGCCCATGTCTTCGCCGGGCTGCCGCCCTTCCTCGGCTTCATCCCGCTGGCCTGGGCGTCCCTCGCCGGGCATGTGCTGTTCGGGCTGGTGGTCGGCGCCGTGGTCCGCCGGCGGGAGGCTTCGGCGTGACCAGGGTCCGCGACCCGCGGCTCGACTTCTTCCGCGGGACCGGCATGTTCATCATCTTCGTGGCCCACCTGCCGAACAATGGCTGGGCCCAATGGATCCCGGCCCGTTTCGGCTTCAGCGACGCGACCGAGATCTTCGTCTTCTGCTCAGGCATGGCGTCTGCCATCGCCTTCGGCCGCGTCTTCGAGGAGCGCGGCTGGGCGACCGGGGCGCTGCGCGTGCTGCACCGCTGCTGGCAGGTCTACTGGGCGCAGATCGGCGTGTTCGTGGCGATCCTCGCGCTGCTGTCGGCGGTCGACCGTGCCAGCGGCGGCAGCTACTACATCGATGACCTCAGCCTCACCGCCTTCTTCGAGCATACCGGCGCGGCGATGACCGGGCTGGTGACCCTGACCTACGTGCCGAACTATTTCGACATCCTGCCGATGTATCTGGTGATCCTGGCGCTGTTGCCGCTGGTGGTGGCGCTGGCGCGGCTGTCGCCGGCAGTCGCGATCGGCGGCGTGCTGGCCTGCTGGGCCGTGGCGTGGACCGGGCGGCTCGACCTGCCGGCCGAGCCGTGGTCGGAGCGGAGCTGGTTCTTCAACCCGTTTTCCTGGCAGATCGTGTTCTTTGCCGGCTTTGCCTTCATGCGCGGCTGGATCCCGGCACCGCCCGTCCGCCGCGACCTGGTCTGGGCCGCGGCAGCCATCACCGTGCTGTCGGTGCCCTTCGCCTGGCACCGCGGCTTCTTCTATGTGCCGGTGCTGGGCGAATGGAACGCCTGGCTGGAGCCGGTGATCGACAAGACCCATGTCGGCCCGCTCCGCTTCCTGCATTTCCTGGCCATCGCCTATCTTGCCTGGCTGGCGGCGGGGCCGCGGGGCGCGCGGCTGCGTGGCTGGGCGGTGGATATCGTGCGCCGGGTCGGGCAGCAGTCGCTGGCGGTGTTCCTGGCCGGGCTCGTCCTGGCCCAGCTTGGCGGCGTGGCGCTCGACCGGCTGGGGCGCGGCGATCTTGCTGTCGCATTCGTGAACCTTGCGGGCTTTGCCGGATTGCTTGGCGCGGCCATCATCGCCGAATGGTTCAAGTCTCCGCCCTGGCGCCAGCCGCCGCGGCCGGCACGCCATGTCGAACTGCCGGGCGCGGCCGCCGCGCACTGAGAGCTGCTGTCCTGGCCTGCCTGCTGGCGGCAGGGGCTGGCGATGGCGTCTCGGCTGAGCCTGGCACCGTGACCACTGGGCTGGTGGCGGAGAGCCCCGCCCTCGGCCGGCCGATCGCCTACAGCTTCTACGCGCCGGCGGCCCCGCGCCCCTGGCCGCTGGTCTATCTGCTGCACGGGCTGGAGGGCCACGAGCGCGACTGGCTGGAGGCCGGCGGCCTGGCCGCGACGCTCGACCGGGCGATCGCCGATGGCATGCCGCCGCTGGCCGTGGCGATGCCGATGGCCGGCAACAGCTGGTATGTCGACAGCGATGCCTTCGGCCCCATGCACCGCGCGCTGGCGACCGACCTGGTGGCGGTGGTCGAGGCGCGCCACCAGGCCGGCGGCTGCCGGCAGGCG
>CAZEQG010000110.1:0-8174 GCA_964514295.1 uncultured Alphaproteobacteria bacterium | reverse complement strand
GAGCTGCCCTGGTCGGTCGGCATCATCGGCGCCGGCCCGGCCGGCCTCGCCGCCGCCGAGCAGCTCCGCCGCAAGGGCTATCAGGTTGCGGTCTACGACCGGCACGACCGCGCCGGCGGGCTGCTGATCTACGGGATTCCCGGCTTCAAGCTGGAAAAGCACATCGTCCAGCGGCGCACCGCGCTGCTGGCCGAGGGCGGCATCACCTTCCACCAGAATGTCGAGATCGGCAGCACCTTGAGCCTTGAGGATCTGCGCCGGCGGCACGACGCGGTGCTGATCGCCACCGGCGTCTACAAGGCCCGCGACGTGAAGCTGCCCGGCGTGGGGCTGGCCAATGTGGCGCCCGCCCTCGACTACCTGATCGCCTCCAACCGCAAGGGCTTGGGCGATGCCGTGCCGGAATTCGAGGATGGCAGGCTGAATGCCGCCGGCAAGAACGTGGTGGTGATCGGCGGCGGCGACACCGCCATGGACTGCGTGCGCACCGCCGTGCGCCAGGGGGCGAAATCGGTCACCTGCCTCTACCGCCGCGACCGCGCCAACATGCCGGGCTCCCAGCGCGAGGTGCAGCATGCCGAGGAGGAGGGGGTGCATTTCGCCTGGCTGTCCGCACCCGAAGCCTTCCTGGGCGATCGTGCGGTCAGCGCCGTCAGGGCGGTGAAGGTGCATCTGGGCGTGGCCGATGCCAGCGGCCGCCAGGCGCCGCAGATCATCGACGGCTCGCATTTCACGGTGCCGGCCGATCTGGCCATCAAGGCGCTGGGCTTCGATCCCGAGGACCTGCCGGTGCTGTTCGGCGAGCCGGCGCTGGCCGTCACCCGCTGGGGCACGGTGAAGGTCGACCCGCGCAGCTTCATGTCGAACCTGCCCGGCGTGTTTGCCGCAGGCGACATCGTGCGCGGGGCTTCGCTGGTGGTGTGGGCGATCCGCGACGGGCGCGACGCCGCCGAGCAGATCCACGCCTATCTCCAGAAACAGGCCGCCGCCGGCGCCGAGGCGGCGGACTGATGCGGATCGCAGCCGAAGAACGGGCGGCGATCGCTGCGCCGGCGCGCGCCCGCATCCGCGAAATGGGCTTTGTCCCCGGAGGCTCGACATGACCGACGGCAGCCGCTTCGTCGCCGACTACGCCCGCAATGCCGCCCATCTGGCGGCGCACGGGCTCTATGACCCGGCCGAGGAGCATGACGCCTGCGGCGTCGGCTTCATTGCCGCCCTGGACGGCAAGTCGAGCCGCAAGGTGGTGGCCGCGGCGATCCAGGCGCTGGGCGGCATCTGGCACCGCGGCGCGGTCGACGCCGACGGCAAGACCGGCGATGGGGCGGGCATCCACATCGAGATCCCGCACGCGCTGTTCCGCGAGCATGTGAAGCGGCTGGGCTTCGATCCCGGCGAGCGGCGCATGGCAGTGGGCCAGGTGTTCCTGCCGCGCACCGACCTGGAGGCGCAGGAGCGGGCGCGCTGCGTCGTCGAATCCGAGATCCTGAAGATGGGCTACACCATCTATGGCTGGCGCCAGGTGCCGATCAACATCGAGGTGATCGGCGAGAAGGCCAACGCCACCAGGCCGGAGATCGAGCAGATCATCATCGCCAACGCCAAGGGGGCCGACGAGGAGTCCTTTGAGCGCGACCTCTACCTCATCCGCCGGCGCATCGAGCGCAAGGTGATCGAGGAGCAGATCGCCAATTTCTACATCTGCTCGCTGTCCTGCCGCTCGATCATCTACAAGGGCATGTTCCTGGCCGAGCAGGTGACATCCTTCTATCCCGACCTCTTGGACGAGCGCTTCATCTCCAACTTCGCCGTCTACCACCAGCGCTATTCCACCAACACCTTTCCCACCTGGCGGCTGGCCCAGCCTTTCCGGGTGCTGGCGCACAACGGCGAGATCAACACCCTGCGCTCGAACGTGAACTGGATGGCCAGCCACGAGACGCGCATGGCCAGCCCCGCCTTCGGCCCGCTGATCGAGGACCTGAAGCCGGTGATCCAGCAGGGCAGCTCCGATTCGGCGGCCCTCGACGCGGTGTTCGAGCTGGTCTGCCAGGCCGGCCGCGACCTGCCCATGGTGAAGACCATGCTGATCCCGGAAGCCTGGCAGAACCGCCCCGACATGCCCGAGCGGCACAAGGCGCTCTATGCCTACTGCAACGCGGTGATGGAGCCGTGGGACGGGCCGGCCGCAATCGCCGCCTATTTCGGCCACTGGGTGATCGGCGGCATGGACCGCAACGGGTTGAGGCCGATGCGCTATGTCGTCACCGGCGACCGCCTGCTGATCGCCGGCTCGGAAATGGGGCTGGTCCGCGTGAACGAGGCCGAGGTGGTGGAGAAGGGCCGGCTGGAGCCCGGCCAGATGATCGCCGTCGACCTCAAGGACGGCCGGCTGTACCACGACTGGGAGATCAAGGACCGGCTGGCCGGATCGCGCGAGTTCGGCGACTGGGTGAAGCAGTCGGTGAAGCTCGACAAGTTGATCCGCGGCGACCACAAGGAGGTCGCGACCTTCGACGTGGAAAGCCTGCGACGCCGCCAGGTGGCGAACGGCTGGACGCTGGAGGAGCTGGAGCTGATCCTCCACCCGATGGTCGAGGACGCCAAGGAGGCCGTCGGCTCCATGGGCGACGACACGCCGATCGCCGTGCTGTCGACCAAGCATCGCGGGCTGCACCATTTCTTCCGGCAGAATTTCAGCCAGGTCACCAACCCGCCGATCGATTCCCTGCGCGAGCGCCGGGTGATGACGCTGAACACGCGCCTCGGCAATCTCGGCAACATCCTCGACGAGGACCAGTCGCAGTGCGAGCACCTGCTGCTGGAGAGCCCGGTGCTGTCGAACGCCGAATTCGCCGCGATGCGCCTGTACATGGGCGATACCGCGGCCGATATCGACTGCACCTTCGATCCGGCCGGCGGGCCGAACGCGCTGGCCGATGCCATCCGGCGCATCCAGCGCGAGGCCGAGGACGCGGTGCGCGGCGGCACCCGCCACCTGGTGCTGTCCGACCACGCGACCTGCGAGGGGCGGGCGGCGATCCCGATGATCCTGGCGGCCGGCGGCGTGCACAGCCATCTGGTGCGCCAGAACCTGCGCACCTTCACATCGGTCAACGTGCGCTCGGGCGAATGCCTCGACGTGCACTACTTCGCGGTGCTGATCGGGGTCGGCGCCACCACCGTCAATGCCTATCTGGCGCAGGAATCGATCGCCGACCGCCACCGCCGCGGCCTGTTCCCCGGCCTGACGCTGGAGGACTGCGTGCGCCGCTTCAAGAAGGCGGTGGATGACGGGCTGCTGAAGATCATGTCGAAGATGGGCATCTCGGTGCTGTCGAGCTATCGCGGCGGCTACCATTTCGAGGCGGTCGGCCTGTCGCGCACCCTGGTGGCCGAGTTCTTCCCCGGCATGACCAGCCGGATCTCCGGCATCGGCATCGCCGGCATCCAGCGCAAGGTGATCAAGCAGCATCAGCGGGGCTTTGCCGATGACCTGCCGGCGCTGTCGGTCGGCGGCTTCTACCGCTTCCGCCAGGGCGGCGAGCAGCACGCCTTCGAAGGCGGCATGATCCATACCCTGCAGAGCGCGGTCGCCAACGACAGCTACCACACCTACAAGAAGTATTCCGAGGCGGTG
Source organism: uncultured Alphaproteobacteria bacterium (assembly GCA_964514295.1). Lineage (GTDB taxonomy): Bacteria > Pseudomonadota > Alphaproteobacteria > CAZEQG01 > CAZEQG01 > CAZEQG01. The sequence continues at coordinate 4,534 of CAZEQG010000110.1, read as the reverse complement.
CGCCGGCAGGCGCCGGTGAACCTGCGCGACCTGCTCGACTTCACCTACCGCCACCCGCCGGTGGTGGTGGACGAGGTGGAATCGATCACCGACATCCGCCGCCGCCTGGTGGCACCGGGCATTTCGCTGGGCGCCCTCAGCCCCGAGGCGCATGAGACCCTGTCGATCGCCATGAACCGGATCGGCGCCAAGTCCGATTCCGGGGAGGGCGGCGAGGATCCGGCCCGCTACAAGCCGCGGCCCAACGGCGACAACGCCTCCTCGGCGATCAAGCAGGTGGCCTCCGGCCGCTTCGGGGTGACCGCCGAATATCTCAACAACTGCCGCGAGATCGAGATCAAGGTGGCGCAGGGCGCCAAGCCCGGCGAGGGCGGGCAGCTTCCCGGCATCAAGGTCACCGGCCTGATCGCCCGCCTGCGCCATTCGGTGCCGGGCGTCACGCTGATCTCGCCGCCGCCGCACCACGACATCTATTCGATCGAGGATCTGGCCCAGCTCATCTACGACCTGAAGCAGATCAACCCCGAGGCCAAGGTGTGCGTGAAGCTGGTGGCGCGCTCCGGCATCGGCACCATCGCCGCCGGCGTGGCCAAGGCCAAGGCCGACACCATCCTGGTCTCGGGCCATACCGGGGGCACCGGCGCCAGCCCGCAGACCTCGATCAAGTATGCCGGCATCCCCTGGGAGATGGGGCTGTCGGAGGTGCATCAGGTGCTGACCCTGAACCGGCTGCGGCACCGGGTGACGCTGCGGGTCGACGGCGGCATCAAGACCGGCCGCGACGTGGTGATCGCCGCCATGCTGGGGGCGGAGGAATTCGGCCTCGGCACCGCCTCCCTGGTGGCGATGGGCTGCATCATGGTGCGGCAGTGCCACTCCAACACCTGCCCGGTCGGCGTGTGCACCCAGGACGAGGCGCTGCGCGCCAAGTTCGAGGGCACGCCGGAGAAGGTGGTGAACCTGTTCAGCTTCGTCGCCGAGGAGGTGCGCGAGATCCTGGCCTCGCTCGGCGCCCGCTCGCTGACCGAGGTGATCGGGCGCACGGACATGCTGGCCCAGGTCTCGCGCGGGTCGAGCCACCTCGACGATCTCGACCTCAACGCCATCCTGGCCCAGGCCGATCCCGGCGACTATCCGCGCTACTGCACCCTCGAAGGCCGCAACGAGGTGCCGGACACGCTCGACGCCCAGATGGTGAAGGATGCCCGCTCGGCACTGGAGGATGGCGAGCGCATGCAGCTTGCCTACAACGTCGCCAACACCATGCGCGCGATCGGCACGCGGCTGAGCTCGCGCATCGTGCGCAAATACGGCATGGCGGGGCTCAGGCCCGGCCACATCACGGCCCGGCTGCGCGGCTCGGCCGGCCAGTCGCTGGGCGCCTTTGCCGTGCAGGGGCTGAAGCTGGAGGTGTTCGGGGAGGCCAACGACTATGTCGGCAAGGGGCTGTCCGGCGGCCTCATCACCGTCCGCCCGATGACCGCCAGCCCGCTCGCCACCAACGAGAACACCATCATCGGCAACACCGTGCTCTATGGCGCCACGGCCGGCCGGCTGTTTGCCGCCGGCCAGGCGGGCGAGCGCTTCTGCGTGCGCAACTCCGGCGCCGAGGCGGTGGTCGAAGGCTGCGGGTCGAACGGCTGCGAATACATGACCGGCGGCACGGTGGCGATCCTGGGACCGGTCGGCGGCAATTTCGCCGCCGGCATGACCGGCGGCATGGCCTTCGTCTACGACGCCGACGGCACCTTCCTCGACCGCGTCAATCCCGACACGGTGGTCTGGCAGCGCATCGAGACGGAACATTGGGAAGGCGTGCTGAAGGCCCTGGTCGCCGCCCATGCCGAAGAGACCCAGTCCCGCTTCGCCCAGCGCCTGCTGATCGACTGGCCGCTGGAAGTCGGCAAGTTCTGGCAGGTGGTGCCGAAGGAAATGCTCGCCCGGCTGCCGCAGCCCCTGGCCGCCGAGGAGCGCAAGCGGGCCTGAGCCCGCCCAGACCGACCTGGAGCCTGCCGATGATCACCCTTTACGGAATGCTTGCCTCCGGCCATGTCCACAAGGTCATGGTGGCGCTGCGGCGGCGCAACCTGCCCTTCCGCCGGGTCGAGGTGTCGCAGATGGCGGGCGAGACCCGCCGGCCGGAGTTCCTGGCGGTGAACCCGATGGGCAAGGTGCCCGCGCTTCGCCTTGAGAACGGCGATGTGCTGACGGATTCGGGCGCCATCCTCTACTACCTCGCCGAGGGCACGCCCTTCTGGCCCGACGGGCGGCGCGACCAGGCGGAGGTGCTGCGCTGGATGTTCTTCGAGCAGTACCAGCACGAGCCCACCCTGGCGGTGCTGCGCTACCTGCGCAACTACACCCCCGATCCGGCCGCCCATGCCGCCCGCATCGCCTCGCTGGAGCCGGGCGCGCGCTTTGCCCTTGGCGTGATGGAACAGCGGCTCGCCAGCCATGACTGGCTGGCCCTGGACCGGCCCAGCCTCGCCGACGACGCGCTCTATCCCTATACCGCGACCGCGCCCAAGAGCGGCATCCCGCTTGACGGCTATCCCGCCATCCGGGCCTGGATCGGGCGGATGGAAAGCCTGCCCGGCGCCTTCCCGCTGGGCACCGATGCCGCCGAGGTGACCGAGGACTTCAGCACCCACTTCGGGCGGTAGCTATTCCCGCTGCGGCATGCCGGGCGGGATCACCGTGGCCACGATGGAGGCGTCGAGGGCCTCGTAGTCGTGATAGCCGATGGTGGCGTAGAGCTCGGCGCGGGTCTGCATGCGCTCGATCATGGCATGGGTGCCGCCGTCGCGCTTCAGCGCGGCGTAGAGTTCGGCCTGCGCCTTGTTGGCGACGCGCAGCGAGGAGACAGGCCAGATCACCATGCGGTAGCCCATGGCCGCGAATTCCGCCGCGGTGAAGAAGGGCGTGCGGCCGAACTCGGTCATGTTGGCCAGCAGCGGCACGCCCGGCATGGCGGCGGCGAAGGCGCGGAACATCTCGGCCGAGGTCAGCGCCTCGGGGAAGATGGCATCGGCGCCGGCCTCAAGATACAGCCTGGCGCGGGCGACGGCGCCCTCGATCCCCTCGCTGGCGGCGGCATCCGTGCGGGCGATCACGAACAGGTGCCGGCGGGCCTTCGCGGCCGCCGCCACCTTCGCCGCCATGTCGCGCGGATCGGCCAGCTTCTTGTCGTTCAGATGCCCGCATTTCTTGGGCAGAAGCTGGTCTTCGATGTGCACCGCGGCAGCGCCGGCATCCTCGAAGGCGCGCACCATGTGCATGACGTTCAGCGCCTCGCCATAGCCGGTATCCCCGTCGACCAGCACCGGCAGGCCGCTGGCGCGCGCCACCTGGCGGATGAAGAAGCAGACATCATCGACCGTGATCACGCCGAGATCGGGCAGCCCCATCGACGCCGACATCGCCGCCCCGGACAGATAGAGCGCCTCGAAGCCGGCCGCCCGCGCCTGAAGGGCCGCCTGCCCGTTGTGCGCCCCGGGGATGGCCAGGAGATCGGGCCGGGCCAGCAGGGCGCGGAAGCGCTCCCCGGCGGGTGCGCGCGGCAGGTCGGCGGCAACAAGATAGGGCATGGTGGCGAAGCTCCCGGCGGCGGCGCCTGGTGCGGGCGGTCGGGCTCGAACCGACACTTCTTTCGAAACGGGTTTTTGAGACCCGCGCGTCTACCTGTTCCGCCACGCCCGCGGCACTGGAGGCCACGGCATAGCCGATCCCGTGCCCCCCGGCAACCGCCGGGCATGGGCGTTGTCCGGGGCCGCCGCTTGCTGCTAGATGCCGGCGCGCAATCCCGCGCCGGGGATGACCGGATGCTGCGTCGGCTCTATGACTGGACCCTCGATCTCGCCGGCCACCGCCGGGCGCGCACGGCGCTGGTGGCGGTGTCCTTCGCCGAAAGCTCGATCTTCCCGATTCCGCCCGACGCGCTGCTGATCCCGATGATCCTGGCCGACCGGGCGCGCGCCTTCCAGCTTGCCACGCTGTGCCTGGCGGCTTCGGTCGCGGGCGGGTTGCTGGGCTATGCCATCGGCCATTTCCTGTTCGAGGCGGTCGGGCTCGCCGTGCTCCAGCTCTACGGGCTGATGGAGAAGTTCGACGCCTTCAAGGCCGCCTTCGCCGAATGGGGCTGGTGGATCATCGTGATCAAGGGGGCGACGCCGATCCCCTACAAGCTGATCACGATTGCCGCCGGGGCGCTCGACTTCCCGCTTCTCGCCTTCACCGTCGCCTCGGTGATCTCGCGCGGCATGCGCTTCTACCTGGTGGCCGCGCTGCTGTGGTGGTTCGGCGAGCCGATCCGCCGCTTCATCGAGCGCCACCTGACCATGGTGACGACGGCCTGCGTCGTTCTGCTTGTTGGCGGCTTCGTCATCGTGCGCTACCTCGTCTAGCCATGGATGTGAGCCGACCACCGGCCGCCCGTGCCGCCGCCACCATCGCCGCCGCGATTGCCGCCGCCGGCTCGGCGGCACTCCTGGCCGGCGCGCTCGCCTTCCAGTACCTCGGCGGGCTGCCGCCCTGC
>CAZEQG010000109.1:0-8200 GCA_964514295.1 uncultured Alphaproteobacteria bacterium | reverse complement strand
CGGCACCGACGGCGGGGGCCGGCGCGGGCGGCGCCTCGGCCTTCGGCGCCTCGGGCGCAGCGGCGCCCTGTTCAGGGGCGGCGGGCGTTTCAGCGGCGGCAGCTTGCTGGGTGGCGGCTTCCGGGGCGGGATTTGCGCTCGACATGGCGGCAGCGACCTCAAGGGGCTGTGGGGAGGCGGTCGAGACCACCTTTACGGCATCATCGGCGGGGCTGTCGACGGCCGGCAGCCTTCGCCGCCGTGCCGAGGGCTTCGGCCCGCTGTCGCTCGCCGCCGCCTTGGTACGGCTGCGTTTCGGCTTGGCTCCCGGCTCTTCGGCCATGGCTATGCGCCCCTCCGCTGTCGCACGGCCATATGGATCACAAGGGCCGGCACCGCGTCCAGCGCTTTAATCCGCCATCCTGCCGCAGTGCGGCAGCTCAGGGCGCCGACAGCACGCGCTGTGCTGCGGCCAGCGCCGCCTCGCCATCGGCCTTATGGCCGAGCGCGCCGAGCGCCCGGGCGAGATAGCCAAGATCGGCCAGCACATCGCCATCGCTGCAGCAGCCCATGGTGCCGATGCGGATCATCCGCGCCTTCAGGGCCTCGGTATAGGTGCCGGCGATCACGGTGTTGAAGGTCCGGGCCATATGGTCGATCAGCGCCTCGGCGTTGACCCCCGCGGGCGTGTTCAGCACCACCACGGTCGGTGTCGGGGGGGCGCTGTGGAAGGGCGTGAAGCCCAGCACCAGGGCGCCGGCGCGCAGCGCCTCGTTCAGCCGGCGATGGCGGGCGATGGCATTCTCCAGCCCCTCCTCGTCGATCATGGTCAGCGCCTGGTGCAGCGCGTTCACCATCGCCACCGGCGCGGTGTAGGTCGGCTCGCCGGCCTCGGCCTGCGGGCGGAAGCGGCGGAAGTCGAAATAGCCGCGCGGGCCGCGATCGGGCTGTTGGATGCGCACCCAGCCCTTGTCGGAGATGCTGGCGATGCCGAGCCCCGGCGGCGACATCAGGCATTTCTGAGAAGCGGTGACCAGGATGTCGATGCCCCAGCCGTCGCTGTCCAGTACAGCGCCGCCGGCGCCGCTGACCGAATCGACCACCAGCAGCGCGTCAGTAGGTGCCACGATGGCGCCGAGCGCCGGCAGGTCGGCCAGCACGCCGGTCGAGCTTTCGCTGTGCACCGCAAACACGGCGCTGACCCCGCCGCGCCGCAGCCGCGCCTCCACCGCCGCCAGGTCGATGCCCTGCCCCCAGGGGCTGGTCACCATCTCGGCCTTTGCCCCCAGCCCCTCGACCAGCCGCTTGAACACCTGCGCCCATTGGCCGTTGTCGCAGATCAGCGCGGTCTCGCCGGGGGCAAGCGCATTCACCACCCCCGCCTCCATGGCGCCGACGCCGGAGGAGGCGAAGATGAAGGGGCGGGACCCGGCCCGGCCGACAATCGCCTTCAGGCTGTCCAGGCTGTAGCGGAAGCGGTCAAGGAAGGCCGGCCCGCGATGCGCCTCCACCGGCTGGGCCATGGCGCGCAGCACGCGCTCGGGCACCACGGTCGGTCCGGGCAGGCGCAGGCGGTAGGGGATGGTGTGGCCGGGCAGGGGGAGGCGGTTCGACATGGGGCCAGAGCCCACCTCCGCCGGCGCCGTCTGTCAAGCCCCCGCGGGCGGGCCGGCAGCGATGCCCAGATAGGCCGCGGCCGCTTCGACCACCTGCGGCGGCAGCGGCGGTGGCGCCAGGTCGACCCCGGCGGACAGCCGTTCGGCCAGGATCCGGAAGGCGGCGAGCCGGGCGAAGGGCTTGTCGTCCGCCGGCAGCAGATGCCAGGGCGCATGCGGTGTTGAGGTCTTCTCAAGCATGGCCTCGATCGCCACCTCATAGTCCTGCCAGCGCGCCCGGTTGCGGAAATCCTCGTAGGTCAGCTTCCAGCGCTTCAGCGGATCGGTCAGGCGGTCGCGGAAGCGGCGGAGCTGCTCGTCCGGCGTGATGTGCAGGAACAGCTTGACCAGCCGCATGCCGCCATCGGCCAGCATCTGCTCGAAGGCGTTGATCTCGGCATAGGCGCGGCGCCAGTCGGCCTCCGCCGTCAGCCCCTCGACCCGCTCGATCAGCACCCGGCCATACCAGGACCGGTCGAAGGCGGCGATCTGGCCGGCCGCGGGCAGCCGCTGCCAAAAGCGCTGGAGGTAGTGCCCGGCCCGCTCCTGCGGCGTTGGCGCGGCGATCGGCCAGACCTTCAGGCTGCGCGGGTCGAGCGTCCAGGCGAGCCGGCGCACCAGCCCGCCCTTGCCGGCGGCATCCCACCCCTCGATCACCAGCACCGCGCTGTCGCCGCTGGACAGGTAGGCCTGCTGCACCTCCTGCAGGCGGCGCTGCGGCTTCACGATGCGGCGATCATAGTCGGCCGGCGCCAGGCGCCGGTCCATCGCGAGCTGCCGCAGCCGGACGGCGCCGTCGACGCGGAACTCATCCGTCTTCATCGCCTCCCCCCACACACTGCCGGCCTGCATCGATTAAACCCGGGCGGGTGGCAGCCGTCGAGGCGGTCGATGCCGCCGGCCGGCGCCGCCTTTCGTCGGTACGCTGACTATCCGGCCGGCCCGGCAGGCCTGCCCTGGCGCCCGATTCGGGGTTGGCCCGCAGCGCATTTGCCAATAATGTGCGCGATCGAGCCGAAGCCGACGGAAGAAGCGGCGATGCAATCACAGAAATCAATGGGAGTGGAGACGACCATCATGGATCGACGCAGTTTTCTGAAGACCACTGGCGCCGCCGGCCTGACGCTCGCCGCCGGTCCCCTGGCGCTGAGCAGCCCCGCCCTGGCCCAGCGCGCCGCCTGGCCGCAGTCGCTGGTGCTCGGCACCGCCTCGGTCGGCGGCACCTTCTTCGTCTATGGCGGCGGCTGGGCCGCCATGGTCAGCGAGATCATCAAGCACCCGATCTCGACGCAGCAGACGCAGGGGCCGAACCAGAACATCATCCTGGTGCAGAACAAGCAGGTCCATCTCGGCATGACCACCATGGGGGTGGCCCTGCAGGCGTGGAACGGCACCGAGCAGTGGACGCAGGGGAAGAAGTTCCAGGACATCCGGGCGATCTTCCCGATGTACGACACCTCCTTCCACTTCGTGGTGCTGAAGAAGTCCGGCATCACCAAGGTTGCCGACCTGAAGGGCAAGAATGTCGGCGTCGGCCCGCGCGCGGGCACGCCCGGCACCTATTTCCCGCTGTTCTTCAAGGCGCTGGGCATCGACGTGACGATCCGCTACGGCGGCGCCTCCGATATGGGTGGCCAGCTTGCCGACGGGCTGATCGACTGCTTCGCGTTTGCCGCGGGCATCCCGATCGCCGCCTTCAGCGAGCTTGATGCCAGCCAGGACGTGCGCTTCATCACCTTCACCGCCGACGAGGTGGCGGCGCTGAAGAAGGCCCATCCGGAGCTGTCGGATTCCCTGATCCCGAAGGCGACCTACAAGTCGATGACCGAGGATCACAAGACCGTCGGCGTGTTCAACTTCGCCATCGCCCACAAGGACCTGCCGGAGGACATGATCTACGAGATCGTGAAGGCGGTGCTCGACAACAACGACCGCATGGTCAAGATCCATGCCGCCGCGGTCGAGACCGTCTGGCAGAACTGGGACAAGAACACCTTCCTGCCCTTCCACAAGGGCGCGGCGAAGTACTTCGCCGAGAAGGGCGCCAAGATCCCCGCCAATCTGATCGGCTGACGGAGGCACAGTCCATGAAGCGCATCATCCTGGCGGCCGGCGTGGCCGCCCTGCTGGCGGCGGGGTCCGCCGCGCCCGCCCGGGCACAACAGTTCGTGAACGTGCTGACCGGCGGCACCTCGGGCGTCTACTACCCGCTCGGCGTCGCCCTGTCGAAGATCTACGCCGACAAGATCCCCGGCGTGCGCACGCAGGTGCAGGCGACCAAGGCCTCGGTCGAGAACCTGAACCTGCTGCAGGCCGGCCGCGGCGAGATCGCCTTCACCCTCGGCGACAGCCTGAGCCAGGCCTGGCAGGGCAACGAGGAGGCGGGCTTCAAGGGCAAGCTGACGAAGCTGCGCGGCATCTCGGCCATGTACAACAACTACATCCAGGTGGTCGCCCGGGCCGATTCCGGCATCAAGACCCTGGCCGACCTCAAGGGCAAGAGCCTGTCGGTCGGCGCCCCGCGCTCGGGCACCGAGATCAACGCCCGCGCCGTGCTGGCGGCGGCCGGGCTGAAATACGCCGATCTCGGCAAGACCGAATATCTGCCCTTCGGCGAATCGGTCGAGCTGATGAAGAACCGCCAGCTCGATGCCACGCTGCAGTCGGCCGGCCTCGGCGTCGCCTCGATCCGCGACCTGGCGGCGACCAACGCCATCACCGTGGTGGCGATTCCGGAAGATGTCGTGAAGAAGGTGGGCGATCCGGCCTATGTCTCCGCCCCGATCCCGGCCAACACCTACAATGGCCAGACCGAGGCGGTGATGACGGCGGCGATCTCCAACTACCTGGTCACCCATGACGGGGTGTCGGCGGATCTCGCCTACCAGATGACCAAGCAGCTCTACGAGAACCTGGACTCGATGGTGGCGGCCCATGCCGCCGCCCGCGCCATCAAGCTGGAGGGGGCGCTGGCCGGCATGCCGGTGCCGCTGCACCCCGGCGCCGAGCGGTTCTACAAGGAAAAGGGCATCCTGAAATAGCCCCCAGCGGCGGCAGGATGGTGATCTTGGGCGAGGGCGCGCCAGCAGCGGCGCGCCCTTTGCCTGTCGGGGCGCAGGGCGCGGCGGAGGGGGAGTAGGGCACCATGGCGGCGGCGGACACGTCCCCGGAGTTCAGGGCACCGGAGTCACCAGAGATTTCCGGGCCGCTGCACAGCCCCCTTCCCGACCGCGACGGCGTCCTCGGCAAGCTGATCTTTGCCATCGCGCTCGCCTTCTCCACCTACCAGATCTGGACCTCGGCCTTCACGCCGCTGGCGAGCATCGTGTCGCGCTCGATCCATGTCGGCTTCCTGCTGCTCATGGTCTTCGCCCTCAGCGCCGCGGCCCAGCGCAGCCGCGGCTTCTCCTACTGGCGGGACTGGGGGCTGGGCGCGCTCGGCTTCGTGCTGGCGCTCTACCATCTGTTCTTCGAGCAGCACGTGATCCTGTCCGCCGGCGACCCCGAGCCCCAGGACCTCGTGGTCGGCGTGCTGATGGTGGTGCTGATCTTCGAGGCGGCGCGCCGGGTGTCGGGGATCGCGCTGCCGCTGATCTGCGCCGCCTTCCTGGGCTATGCCCTGCTCGGCCACCTGCTGCCCTCGCCCCTCAACCACCGCGGCTTCGGCTTCGACCAGGTGGTCGACCACATGTTCCTCGGCACCGAGGGCGTGTTCGGCACGCCGACCCTGGTCAGCTCCACCTACATCTTCCTGTTCATCCTGTTCGGCAGCTTCCTTGAGCGCGCCGGCATGGTCCAGCTCTTCACCGACCTCGCGCTCGGCACGGTCGGCCACACCAGGGGCGGGCCGGCCAAGGTCGCCGTCGTCTCCTCCGCCCTGATGGGCACCATCAACGGTTCCGGCGTGGCCAATGTGGTCACCACCGGCCAGTTCACCATCCCGCTGATGAAGCGCTTCGGCTACCGCCCGGCCTTTGCCGGCGCGGTCGAGGCGACCTCCAGCATGGGCGGCCAGATCATGCCGCCGGTGATGGGCGCGGTGGCCTTCATCATGGCCGAAACGCTGGACGTGCCCTATGCCACCGTGGTGCAGGCGGCGGTGGTGCCGGCCCTGCTGTACTTCGCCTCGGCCTTCTGGATGGTGCATCTGGAAGCCGGGCGGCTGAAGCTGACCGGCATCGCCAAGGCCGACTGTCCGGATGCGCTGGCCGCCATCCGCCAGCGCTGGTACCTGGTGCTGCCTCTTGCCGTGCTGGTCTATCTGCTGTTCGCGGGCTTCACGCCGCTCTACGCCGGCACCGTGGGGCTGGCGCTGACGGTGCTGCTGGTGCTGGGCCTGCCGCTGGCCAGCCAGCTCGGCCCGCTGGCCCTCAGGGTGACCTTCTGGATCATCCTCGGCGCCGCGGCGGGGCTGCTGGTGGATGCCGGCTTCCGCGCCGTGCTGGGGCTGGTGGGGCTGCTGGTGCTGGGCAACCTGTTCCTGCGCGGCGGCCGCGAGACCCTGGTGCTGTGCGTGAACAGCCTGGCCGAGGGGGCCAAGAACGCGGTCGGCGTCGGCATTGCCTGCGCCCTGGTCGGCACCATCGTGGGCACCATGACGCTGACCGGCCTCGCCTCCAACTTCGCCCGGGTGGTGGTGGGCATCGGCGAGCACTCGATGTTCCTCAGCCTGGTGCTGACCATGGTGACCTGCCTGATCCTGGGCATGGGGATACCGACCATCCCCAACTACATCATCACCTCCTCGATGGTCGGCCCGGCGCTGCTGGAGCTTGGCGTGCCGCTGATCATCAGCCACATGTTCGTGTTCTACTTCGGCATCATGGCCGATCTGACCCCGCCGGTGGCGCTGGCGGCCTTTGCGGCGGCGCCGATCGCCAGGGTATCAGGCATGAAGATCGGCCTGCAGGCGGTGCGGGTGGCGCTGGCCGGCTTCGTCATCCCCTACATGGCGGTTTACGACAACGCGCTGATGCTGCAGGGCGGCGGACCGCTCGACGTCGCCTATATCGTGCTGAAATGCCTGCTCGCCATCGGGCTGTGGGGTGGTGCGACGGTCGGCTACATCTCGGCCCCGCTTGCCTGGTGGGAGCGGGCCTGGGCGACCGTCGCGGCCGGCACGCTGGTGGCCGCCCTGCCGATCACCGACGAGATCGGCTTTGCCCTGTCGGCCGGCTTCATCGGCTGGCATGTCTGGCGGGTGCGGCGCGCCCGCGCGTGAGCCTGTGCATCGCCGCCGGCGCGCTGCTGCTTGCCACCATCGCCGGCGACGCCTTCGAGCTGCGCTGGACCCATTCGGTCGAGCGCACCGAATGGCGCGAGCTCTGGACGCTGACACCGGCGGGGCTGGTCTTCGTCGAAGGATCGGTCGCCGGCAGCGGCGCCGGCATCGACATCCCCGAGGGCGCGGTGCTGCGCGCCGGGCGCTGGCACTACCGGCGCGATCTCGCTGTGGCCGATCTGCTGCTGCCCGACAGCGCCTATTCCGCCCCGCTGGCGATCTGCCCCCGGGGCCTCGCCTGCCGGCCGCTGCCGCCGCGCCCGGATCCGGCCGAGCCCTACCGGCTCGCCCCCTGTCGGTGAGCGGCCCCTATATCTGTGCCAGGCCCCAGGCGAGCTGGGCCTCCAGCAGCCGTCGCAGCACCGGGCGGATGCCGGCGGCAAGATCGGGGCGGAAGGCATAGGGCGGCGCCTCGTCCATGTAGGTCGCCTGGGCCAGTTCGAGCTGCACGGCATGCACCCCGAGCCCGGGCTGGCCGTAGCAGCGGGTGATGTGGCCGCCCTTGAAGCGGCCGTCGACGGCGTGGCTGTAGGCCGGCGCCGCGCCGGCGCAGATCCCGGCCATCAGGTCGCGCAGTTCGGGCGCGCAGGCAGCCCCCGAGGCGGTGCCGAGGTTGAGGTCCGGCAGCCGCCCCTCGAAGAAGCGCGGCACGACCGAACGGATGGAATGGGCATCGAACAGCAGCGCGATGCCGAAGCGCTCGACCAGATCGTCGAGCGTTTCCTGGAGCTTGTCGTGGTAGGGCTGCCAGTAGGTCTTCAGCCGCTTGGCCACCGCCTTCGGCCCCGGCGCCTTGCCGGGCCGATAGATCGGCTGCTCGTCGAAGGTGGTGGTGGGGCACACTTCCGTGTTGCTGGCCCCGGGATAGAGCACGCTGCCATCGGCCGGGCGGTTGAGGTCGACGACCTGGCGCGAATGCGTGGCGGCGAGGACGGAAGCACCGATCTCCGCCGCGAAATCGTAGAGTTCGGGGATGTGCCAGTCGGTGTCCGGGGTGGCCAGCGCCGCCTCCGTCATGTCCTCGGCAAGCGCGCGGGGCAGATGGGTGCCGGCATGGGGGATGCTGACCAGCAGCGGGGTGCGGCCGGCGGTGAAGCGGAAAATGTCCATCTCAGACCAGGAAGTTGAGGTAGCTGCCGCGCGGCGCCGACATGTCGATCTCGCCGCCGGTCAGCAGTGCCGCCAGCCGCGAGAGCTGCCGGGCGATCTCGCTCTCGCTGATCGCGGTGGCCAGGCGCGAGGCGCTGCGCGGGCTGCGCGGCAGGGCGCGCGGGTCGGTCGCCGC
>CAZEQG010000108.1:0-8258 GCA_964514295.1 uncultured Alphaproteobacteria bacterium | reverse complement strand
AGGGCTGGCGGCGACCGCGGCCGAGCTGGCCGGCCATGGCGGCCTCGTCCACCATGCGCCCTGCGACCTGGCCGACGGCCCGGCGGTACGCGCCTATGTGGCGGCGGCGGCAGCCTCGCTCGGCGGCATCGACGTGCTGGTGAACAACGCCTCCGGCTTCGGCGTCAGCGACGACGAGGCAGGCTGGTCCGCCGGCATCGCGGTCGACCTGATGGCCGCCCTGCGCGCCGGCTGGGAGGCGATCCCCTATCTGGAGAAGGCCGGCGGCGGATCGATCATCCACATCTCCTCCATCTCCGGGCTGCATGCCAGCCCCGGTGCGCCGGCCTATGGCGCGGTCAAGGCCGCCCAGATCCAGCTCGCCGCCAGCCAGGCGGCAGCGCTCGCGGCCAAGAACATCCGCGTGAACTGCGTCGCCCCGGGCTCCATCGAATTCCCGGGCGGAAGCTGGGAGCGGCGCCGGACCGAGGATCCGGTGCGTTTCAACAAGGTCCTGGCCGGCATCCCCTTCGGCCGCATGGGCCGGCCGGAGGAAGTGGCGAATGCCGTGGCCTTCCTGGCCTCGCCGCTCGCCTCCTGGATCACCGGGCAGACCCTGGTGGTGGACGGCGGCCAGCTCCTGACCTGACCGGACGGGCTTAACCCGATGTTCATGACTCCGGCGCCACTCTCCGGCCTGTGACTGGCGGGCCGGCGCCGGTGACGCTATTTTTGGGCAACAAGAGGTGAGGAGGGCAGAATGCCCATCGGTTCGATCGGCGCGTCAGGGGCCAATGCCGCCGCCTTCGGCTATGCCGTCGGCGCCAACAACATCGCCAACCAGCAGAGCCGGGCGGTCCAGCCCGGCGACAACGCGCAAGCCGGGCAGGACGCCCAGCAGCCAGGCTTCCGGCCGCAGGACGCGCAGCAGAGCTCGGTCGCCGGCGGCGGCGTCAACGCCTTTTCCCGGCCGGTCGATCCGGCCTCGATCCCGGTGCTGCAGGCCGATGGCAGCGAAGGCGCGCTGCCCAATGTCGATCCGGTGCGCGAGCAGGCCGGGCTGATCCGCAGCCAGCGGGCCTATGAAGCCAACCTCGCCACCGTCCGCGCAGCCGACGAGCAGGCGCGGACCACCCTGTCGCTGGTAAGCTGAGACGCTCCAGTTCTTTTGTTGAATTTGACCTCTGCAAAACAGCCATTTGTCGCCAGCATCCCATAGTGTGCGACGACTGATAGTCTTTTCGACAATACTTTACGGGATTCGCCACGGCGCCCCTACCGCGCCGCCGTGACGGGGGCTAAGCTCGCCTCCAGACAGCGGGTCCTCGGGCGGTCCCTGCCTTTCCGCCGCCCACGAACAAGACCCGCGCGAACCAGGGGGTCTGACCACATGCAGCCGCTGAACCGCCTCGCCGCCGCCTGCCTTGCCGCGCTCTGCGGCATCTCCGCCGCCGCTCTTGCCACCGCCGCCGAGGCGCAGACGCCGGTGCGCGGCGGCACCATGACCATCGGCATTGGCACCGGCATCCCGTCGCTCGACGTGATGGCGACGACCGACGATGTCGGCCGCGTTGTCAACCTTCACCTCTACGAGCCGCTGATCGGCCGCAACGAGAAGCTGGAGCCGGCGGCAATGCTGGCGGAAAGCTGGAAGGTGTCGGATGACGGGCTGACCTACACCATCAGGATCCGCCCCGGCATCGTCTTCCACAACGGCAAGCCGCTGACCTCGGCCGATGCCAAGGCGTCGATCGAGCGCTTCATGCGCATGAGCGTGCGCCGCCGCTATCTGGAGAACATCGCCGCCGTCACCGCCCCCGATCCGCTGACCGTGGAATTGCGCCTGAAGGCCGCCCAGCCGCTGTTCCTCAACGCCTTCAGCCAGCCGGAAGTGATCGTGGCCATGATCCCGGCCGAGGAAGCCGCCAAGGATGCCGGCAAGACCGAGATCATCGGCACCGGCCCCTACAAGCTTCAGGAATACCGCCCCGACAGCCATGTCCGCCTGGTGCGCCATGACGGCTACGCGCCGGACACCCGCAGCCCCGGCCGCGACGGCTATGTCGGGAACAAGCAGGCGCATTTCGACACGCTGAATTTCCGCATCATCCCGGAAAGCTCCTCCCTGGTCGCCGCCCTTGAGGCCGGGGAGATCGACATGGCCGAGCTGGTGCCCGACAAGGCGGTGCCGACGCTCAAGCGCAATCCGAAGCTGAAGCATGTGAACATCATGCCGGCGGGCATGCAGGTCACCACCGTGAACATGGCCATGGCGCCGCTCGACAAGCTGGCCTTCCGCCGGGCGGTGCAGATCGCGCTCGACATGGAAGAGATCATGGAGGCGACGACCGACGGAAACTATTCGCTGAACCATGCCCTGCAATACCCGGGCTACGCCACCTTCCCTGGCGACCGCGGCAAGCAGTGGTACAACAAGAAGGATGCCGCCGGCGCCAGGAAGCTCTTGGCCGAGGCCGGCTACAAGGGTGAGCCGATCACCATCCTTTCGGCCACCAACTTCGACTGGCACGCGGCCCAGGCGCTGGTGATGTCGGAACAGCTCAAGGCCATCGGCATCAACGTCACCATCCAGTCGATGGACTGGCCGGCCATCGTCGCCCTGCGCTCGCGCCCTGCCGGCTGGCACCTGCTGCCGGGGCGGCTCGGCACCGGCCCGTGGCTGGGCGATCCGCTGCTGTCGATCGGCGGCCTGATCGGCCCCACCCCCGGCAACCACTTCAAGGATCCCGAACTCTACGCCATGGCCGAGCAGATGGAGAAGCTGCCCAGCGCAGAAGGCCGGCGCGAGGCGTGGTTCAAGGCGCATGAGCGACTGAACGACCAGGTGCTGACCATCAAGATGGGCGATTACGGCCACTCCCAGATCCTTGCCAGCAAGGTGCAGGGCTTCACGCCCTTCCGCACGGCCAGGCTGTGGAACGTGTGGTTCCAGAACTGATGTCCGCCATCTTCGAACGCTTTGGCATCCGGCGGGTGATCAACGCCTCGGGCACGGAGACCGTGCACGGGGCGAGCCGCGCATCTGCCGGTGTGGCCGAGGCGGTGGCGGCGATCCTGCCGCACTGGATCGAGATGGCGGAGCTGCAGCGCGCCGCCTCCAGCGTCATCGCCAGAGCGACCGGCGCCGAGGCAGGCTTCGTCACCGGCTGCTCGGCCGCCGGCATCAGCGTCTGCGTCGCCGCCGCGATGACCGGCTGCGACCTGGGCCTGGTCGAACGGCTGCCCGACAGCACCGGCCTGAAGAACCGCGTGATCCTGATGAAGGGGCACGAGGTGAACTACGGCGCCTCGGTCAGCCAGATGATCCGGCTGGCCGGGGCGAGCCCGGTGGAGATCGGCACGGCCACCGCCTGCGCCGGCTTCCAGCTCGAAGCCGCGATCGACGAGCGCACGGCAGCGGCCGTCTACGTCCTCTCCCACCACACGGTGCAGAGCGGGCTCCTCGGCCTCGCCGCCTTCTGCGCCATCGCCGCCGCCCGCGGCGTGCCCGTGATCGTCGACGCGGCGGCCGAGTATGACTGGCCGGGCATGATCGCGGCCGGCGCCACGGCGGTCATCTTCAGCGCCCAGAAGGCGCCGGCCGGCACCACCGCCGGCATCATCGCCGGCAGGCGCGACTTCATCCGCGCCTGCTTCCACCAGGAACGCGGCATCGGCCGGCCGATGAAGGCCGGCAAGGAGAATGTGGCCGGCGCCATCGCCGCCCTGGAACAGTGGATGGCGGCCGATCACGCCGCCATCGCGCGGGCCGAGGCGGCGCGGCTCGACCGGGCCGAGGCGATGCTGGCCAACCTCAAGGGCCTGCGCCTGGAGCGCGAGCCCGATCCGCCGGGCAACCCCTTCGAGCGGCTGATGCTGCATGTCGACCCGCGGGTGGCGCGGATCACCGCCTTCCAGCTCGGCCAGGCGCTGGCCGCGGGCAAGCCCAAGATCGTGCTGCGCAGCCTGCACGCCGATCGCGGCTATCTGCTGCTCGACGTCAGGCGCATCGACGATGCGGAACTCGACCATGTGGTCGCCCGCATCCGCGAGGTGCTGGCCACGGTGCCGGCGGATTCCACGCCGGTGGCCGCACCTCCCGGCGGCGATCTCACGCGCCAGGCGATGTCGCGCTGGCTCGCCTGAGGCGGGCGTGACCGCCGATCAACACCGGTGCGCCCGCCCGCCCCTGCGCTCAGCGGCGCAGCGGGTAGAGGTCGCGGGGGGCGTGGCGGAAGGGGAAGCGGCTGAAGTCATAGGCCGCGGGACCCGGGGAATCGATGTCGATCATCTCGGCGAAAAGCTCGCGGAAACTGGCGCGGAACTGGTTCTTCGCCTTCACCGCCAGAAGGCCGAGCCGGGCGAGGTCGACGCCGGCTGCCGCGTAGAAGTTGGGGTCGGTGGTGTCGTGGCAGATGCCGGTTACGATCACCCCGATCGGCAGGCCGACGAGGTCGAGCCGGACGCAGCCCCGCAGGTCGACGGCAAGCCCGCCATGCACCGGCCCGACATTCACGAAGCGCCCATCCGACAGGTGGCCGACGCTCGCCTCCGCCTCCACCGGCGGGCCGAACAGGTCCGTCAGCCGGCCGCCCAGGCGTACGGTCAGGCGTCCGCCCAGGCCCGCCGCCCGCGCCCGCTCGATCAGCTCGGGATCGTGCAGGAAGGCAAAGACGCAAGGCACCGCCGGCCGGGCCGCCACCAGTGCCGCCAGCAGCCCCGGCGTGTCGCCGATCCCGCCTGCCCCGGTATGATCGGCGGAATCGATCACCGCCACCGGGCCGCGCGTGGCGGCAAGGGCGGTGGCGATGCCCTCGGCGGCGCTGGGCAGCGCGCGGAACAGCTCGCCCTGGCGCGCCACCATGTATTCGGCGAGCGCCAGGGCGCCGCGCGTTGCGGCCAGCCGGTCACCATCGGCCAGCGCCCAGGCGCTGGCGCCGGCGGCCGTGCTGTCGGCATAGGCGTAGCCCTGATAGGCGGTGAGGTCGAGCAGCCCTTGGCGGGCCTCGATCGCCGCCGCCTCCGCCTTCACCGCCGCCATCGGGCCATCGGTGGTGCGGGCGAACAGGCTGGGCAGGATCGCCCCGGTGCGCACCACCGCCGAGACCGGGCGGATCTCGCCGCGCACGGTGCGTGCCAGCAGGTCCAGCGCCTTCTCCGCCGTCTCGGCCATGTCGGTGTGGGGATGGCACTTGTAGCCGACCGCCACGTCGAGCAGGTCAGCCTCAGGCTGGCTGGCATTGGCGTGCAGGTCGAAGCTGGCGGCGAGCGGGGTGTCGCGGCCGATCACCTGGCGCACCCGGCGCAGCAGCTCGTGGTCGGCATGCGGATGCTCGCTGGCATTGAGCGAGCCATGCAGCGACAGATAGACGGCATCCCAGCGCCGGGCCGCCAAGCCGTCGAGGATCTCGCCGAGGATCGTGTCGAACACGCCCGGCGCCAGCACGCCCGAGGAAGGTGCCCCGGCACAGCGCAGGAACACCGGCGTCCACTCCGGGTGGCGCGCCAGCCAGGCGATGGTGCCGCCGATCTCGGTGGCGGTGCCGCGATAGAAGGCGGGCACGCCGTCGCCCACCTGCCACTCGCCGGCGTGGAAGCTGTCGACGGGCGTGAGAATCGGCGAGAAGCTGTTGCCCTCATGGGCAAAGCGGGCAATCGCGATCACGGGCATTGGGGGGGTACTCGAAGGCTGGGGCGGGGCGCGGCGGCTGGCCGCGGCCGCGAGTGTGCGCCATGACCGGCTACATCATCAACCGCCTGTTCAGCGCCACGCTGGTGGTGCTGCTGGTCACCCTGATCTCCTTCTCGGTCATGCTGCTGGTGCCGGGCGATCCGGCCGCCATCGTGGCCGGCGCCAATGCGACAGAGGAGGAGATCCACGCGATCCGGGTCCAGCTCGGCCTGCACCTACCCTTCCACACCCGCCTGCTGGACTGGGTGCTGGGGCTGCTGCAGGGCGATCTCGGCCGTTCCATCCTGCTCCAGCGCTCGGTCACCGAGGCGGTGATCGAGCGGCTGCCCGTCACCCTGTCGCTCACCCTCTACGCCATGCTGATCACCGCCCTGCTCGGCGTCGGCCTCGGCGTCGCCGCGGCGGTCCGCCAGAACACCTGGGTGGACCAGCTGTGCATGACGGTGGCCCTGCTCGGGGTGTCGCTGCCCAATGTCTGGCTCGGCATCCTGTTCGTGATGTTCTTCTCGGTCTATCTCGGCTGGTTCCCGACTGGCGGCTACATTCCCTTCACAGAGGATCTCGGCGGCGCCTTCGTGGCCCTGACACTGCCGGCGGTGGCACTGGCCCTGACCCAGGCCGGCCTGCTGGCGCGCATGACCCGGTCCTCGATGCTTGAGGTGCTGCGCCAGGACTTCGTGCAGACCGCCCGCGCCAAGGGCCTGCCGGGCTGGATCGTGGTGGGCAAGCACGCGCTGAAGAACGTGATGATCCCGCTGGTCACGGTGTTCGGCATCATCCTCAGCCTCAGCCTCAGCGGCACGGTGGTGATCGAGACGGTGTTCTCGCTGCCGGGCATGGGCCGCCTCATCGTCAACGCCATCCAGCGCCGCGACTATCCGGTGATCCAGGGCGGCCTGCTGCTGACCGCGACCGCCCTGGTGCTGGTGAACCTGGCGGTCGACCTCATCTACGCCTGGCTCGACCCGCGGGTGCGCTATGCCGATTAGGCGCCTGCTCGGCCACCGCCTGTTCATGACCGGGGCCATCCTGTTCGCCCTGGTCCTGGGCGCCGCCCTGGCGGCCGACCTGATCGCCGGCCACAGCCCGACGCGCCTGAACATGCGCTTCCGCTTCACCCCGCCGGGCGATGCCCGCTTCCTGCTCGGCACCGATGCCTTCGGCCGCGATCTGCTGTCGCGGCTGGCCTATGGGGCGCAGGTCAGCCTGCGCATCGGGCTGCTGGTGGTGGTGCTGACCGGCGTGCTCGGCACGTTCTTTGGCGCCATCGCCGGCTATTTCCGCCGGCTCGACAACCCGGTGATGCGGGTGATGGACGCCTTCATGGCCTTTCCGGCGATCCTGCTGGCGATCGCGATCGCCGCCGCCCTGGGGCCGTCGGAACTGAACGTGGTGGCAGCGCTCGCCGCCGTCTACACCCCGCGCACGGCGCGCATCGTGCGCGCCTCCGTGCTGGTGGTGCGGGAGGCCGAGTATGTCCAGGCCGCCAGGGTGGCCGGCGCCGGACATGCGCGGATCCTGCTGGGCCACATCCTGCCCAACAGCCTGGCGCCGCTGATCGTCCAGCTCACCTTCATCTTCGCCTATGCCGTGCTGGCCGAGGCGGTGCTGAGCTTCCTTGGCGTCGGCCCGCCGCCGCCGACGCCAACCTGGGGCAACATGATCGCCGATGGCCGCAATTTCATCCGCGAGGCGCCGTGGATCACGCTGCTGCCGGGCATCGCCATCTCGATCACGGTGCTGGGCCTGAACCTCCTGGGCGACGGGCTGCGCGACGTGCTCGACCCGCGCATGAAGGTGGCGGCAAGTTGAGCGCGCCGCTGCTTGAGGTCGAAGACCTGACCGTGCGCTTCCGCACCGAGCGGGGCGTGATGGCGGCGGTGGCCGGGGTGTCCTTCACCCTGGCCAGGGGCGAGTTCCTCGGCATCGTCGGCGAAAGCGGCAGCGGCAAGAGCGTGACCGCCCGCGCCATCATGGGCCTGATCCAGCCGCCGGGGCGGATCGCCGCCGGCTCCATCCGCTTCGACGGGCAGGAGCTGGTGGGCCTGCCCGACAGTGCCCTGCAGCGGCTGCGCGGCAAGCGCATCGCGATGATCTTCCAGGAGCCGATGTCGAGCCTGAACCCGGTGTTCACGGTAGGCGAACAGATCGCCGAGGGATTGCGCCGGCATGACGGCCTGTCCCGCCGGGCCGCCATGGACCGCGCGGTCGAGATGCTGGCCAAGGTCGGCATCCCCTCTCCCGCCCGCCGGGCCCAGGAGTATCCGCACCAGATGTCGGGCGGCATGCGCCAGCGGGTGATGATCGCGATCGCTCTCGCCTGCAACCCAGAACTGCTGATCGCCGATGAGCCGACCACCGCGCTCGACGTCACCATCCAGGCGCAGATCCTCGACCTGCTGCGGGCGCTGCGGGACGAGCTGGGGCTGGCCGTGCTGCTGATTACCCATGACCTGGGGGTGGTCGCCGAGCAGGCCGACCGGGTGGCGGTGATGTATGCCGGGCGGATCGTCGAGCAGTCGCCCACCGCCGCCCTGTTCGCCGCCCCCCGCCATCCCTACACCAGCGGCCTGCTCGACAGCATCCC
>CAZEQG010000107.1:0-8262 GCA_964514295.1 uncultured Alphaproteobacteria bacterium | reverse complement strand
GTGCAGTATCCCAAGCGCCAGGTGGGCAACCGCATGTTCGGCGGCGAGGCGTCGCACCTGCCGCTGAAGCTGAACACCTCGGGCGTGATCCCGCCGATCTTCGCCTCCTCGCTGCTGCTGCTGCCGATCACGGTGGCGAACTTCACGGCCGAGAGCGGGCCGCAATGGCTGGTCGAGGTGACCAACCTCCTGGCCCATGGCCGGCCGCTCTATATGCTGCTCTATGTGGCCTTGATCGTGTTCTTCGCCTTCTTCTACACCGCTGTCGTGTTCAATCCGACCGACACGGCCGACAACCTTAAGAAGCATGGCGGCTTCATTCCGGGCATCCGCCCCGGCAAGTCGACGGCGGACTATCTCGACTATGTGCTGACGCGGCTGACCGTGCTGGGGGCGATCTATCTCTCGGCCGTCTGCCTGCTGCCGGAGATCCTGGTCAGCCAGTATGCGGTGCCCTTCTATTTCGGCGGCACCAGCCTGCTGATCGTGGTCAGCGTGACCATGGATACCGTGGCGCAGGTGCAGTCCCATCTGCTGGCGCATCAGTATGAAGGCCTGATCAAGAAGGCCAAGCTGAGGGGGAGGCGTGGATGAACCTGATCCTGCTGGGGCCGCCTGGCGCCGGGAAGGGGACGCAGGCCAAGCGGCTGCAGGATGCGCGGGGGCTGGTGCAGCTTTCCACCGGCGACATGCTGCGGGCGGCGATCGCGTCGGGCAGTGCCGTCGGGCTTCGGGCGAAGGCGATCATGGATCGCGGCGATCTGGTGGATGACGCCACCATGATCTCGATCATCGACGAGCGGCTGGGCCAGCCCGATCTCGGCAAGGGTTTCATCCTCGACGGCTTTCCCCGTACCGAGGATCAGGCCCGGGCGCTCGACAGCCTGCTGGCCGGCAAGGGGCTGAAGCTCGACCACGTGATCGAGATGGCGGTCGACGAGGCGGCGCTGGTGGAGCGGCTGACCGGACGCTTCTCCTGCCGGAACTGCGGGGCGGGCTATCACGACCGCTTCCAGCCGACCCGCGTGGCGGGCGTCTGCGATGCCTGCGGCGGCACCGAGTTCGTCCGCCGGCCGGATGACAATGCCGAGACGGTGACCAAGCGGCTTGACGTCTACCGCCGGCAGACGGCACCGATCCTGCCTTACTACAAGGCCAAGGGCGTGCTGAAGACGGTGGACGGGATGGCCGCCATCGAGGCGGTTGCCGCCCAGATCGATGGCGTTCTGGATGCGGGGTGATGGCGGCCGGCGCGGGGCGATGCAGGTGGTTGACAGGCGCGTGTGCCCGACTATACTGCCCGCCTTCGACCGCGCGGGGCAGCCGGGCGCGGTCGCGTTTGCGCATTGCGCCCGCAATAGTCGATCGGTTTGCTGAGTTGCAGGGAGTTCCGCGGTGGCTCGTATCGCAGGTGTGAACATCCCGACGCAGAAGCGCGTCGAGATCGCCTTGACCTACATTCACGGCATCGGCCGGGCCAAGTCGAAGGAGATCTGCGACAAGGTCGGCATTCCGGTGGATCGGCGGGTCTACGACCTGACCGATGACGAGGTGCTGCGCATCCGCGAGACGATCGACCGCGACTATGTGGTCGAGGGCGATCTGCGCCGGCAGGTGGCGATGAACATCAAGCGCCTGATGGACATGGCCTGCTATCGCGGCCTGCGCCACCGCAAGGGGCTGCCGGTGCGCGGCCAGCGCACCCACACCAACGCGCGCACCCGCAAGGGGCCGGCGCGGCCGATTGCCGGCAAGAAGAAGGTGACGAAGTAGCCTTCGCACCCCCGGAACAGCTTCCAAGGACACCCAGAACATGGCCAAGCCAGCCGCCGCCAGCCGCCGCCGCAAGGAGCGAAAGAACATCGCCTCCGGCGTGGCGCATGTGAACGCCTCCTTCAACAACACCATGATCACCATCACCGATGCCCAGGGCAACGCGATCTCCTGGTCGTCCTCGGGGTGCATGGGCTTCAAGGGCTCGCGCAAGTCCACTCCCTATGCCGCCCAGGTGGCGGCCGAGGATGCCGGCAAGAAGGCGATCGAGCACGGCATGCGCACGCTGGAGGTCGAGGTGAAGGGGCCGGGCTCGGGGCGCGAATCGGCGCTGCGCGCGCTGCAGGCCGTGGGCTTTGCCATCACCACCATCCGTGACGTGACGCCGATCCCGCACAACGGCTGCCGTCCGCCCAAGCGCCGGCGCGTCTGACCACGTAAGGCTCGCCCGGGGCGGGGGCTTGTCCCGGGGGCTGTCCTCAGGTGGCGCCGCCCGCCGTCTCATCCATCCGCTTCGCCCCGTCGTGAGGTCGCGTCGTGATCCAGAAGAACTGGCAAGCCCTGATCAAGCCCAACAAGCTCGATGTCCAGCCGGGGCGCGATGCCTCGCGCTTCGCCACCGTGGTGGCCGAGCCGCTTGAGCGCGGTTTCGGACTGACGCTCGGCAACGCGCTGCGGCGCGTGCTGCTGAGCTCGCTGCAGGGTGCCGCGGTCACCGCCATCCAGATCGAGGGCGTGCTGCACGAGTTCTCCTCGCTGCCCGGCGTGCGCGAGGACATCACGGACCTGGTGCTCAACATCAAGTCGCTGGCCTTGCGGATGCATGCCGAAGGCCCGAAGAAGATGCGCCTGCGCGCCACCGGCCCGACCGAGGTGACGGCCGGCATGATCGAGGCGCCGGGCGACATCGAGATCATGAACCCCGATCTGGTGATCTGCACCCTCGACCAGGGCGCACGCCTGTCGATGGAGCTCACGGTCGAGGGCGGCAAGGGCTATATCCCCGGCTCCGCCAACCGGCCCGAGGATGCGCCGATCGGCCTGATCCCGGTCGATGCCGTGTTCAGCCCCGTGCGCAAGGTCTCCTATAAGGTCGAGAACACGCGCGTCGGCCAGGTGACCGACTACGACAAGCTGTCGATGACGGTGGAGACCAACGGCGCCGTAAGCCCCGAGGATGCGGTGGCGCTGGCCGCCCGGATCCTGCAGGACCAGCTCGCCCTGTTCATCAATTTCGAGGAGCCGCACCACCGCGGCGACGAGGACAAGGCCGCCGACCTGCCCTTCAACAAGAACCTTCTGCGCAAGGTGGACGAGCTGGAGCTGTCGGTCCGCTCGGCCAACTGCCTGAAGAACGACAACATCGTCTATATCGGCGATCTGGTGATGAAGTCGGAGGCGGAGATGCTCCGGACCCCGAACTTCGGCCGCAAGTCGCTGAACGAGATCAAGGAAGTGCTGGCCACCATGGGCCTGCGGCTCGGCATGCATGACGAGCTGGAGGGGCGCTGGCCGCCGGACAACATCGAAGAGCTGGCCAAGCGGCTGGAAGAGCCGTACTGAACACCGCCAGGCACCAAGGAGAAGACCGATGCGCCATCGCGTTGGCGGCCGCAAGCTGAACCGTACCAGCGAGCACCGCATGGCCATGTTCAGGAACATGGCGGCCTCCCTGATCCGCCATGAGCAGATCACCACCACCCTGCCCAAGGCAAAGGACCTGCGGCCGATCGTCGAGCGGCTGATCACGCTTGGCCGGCGCACGGACCTGCATGCCCGGCGGCGGGTCTTCGCGTTCCTGCGCGACGAGTTTTCCACCCGCAAGCTGTTCGAGACGCTGGGGCCGCGCTACCAGTCCCGGCCCGGCGGCTATACCAGGGTGCTGAAGGCGGGCTTCCGGCACGGCGATTCCGCGGCGATGGCGGTGATCGAACTGGTCGAGCGCGACACGGCCGCCAAGGGCGCGGGCGACAAGCCCGAGGGTGGCGAGGCCCAGGCGGCCTGAAGGCCATCGGGCAGGCGAAAGCGGAACGGGGCGGCCCAAGGGTCGCCCCGTTCCCGTTTGCACCCCCGCTGTTGCGCGCCGGCGGGCGCCTATGCGGCCAGGCGCGCTTCCAGCCGGGCCTTCACCGCCGGCCAGTCGCTGTCGATGATGCTGAAATAGACCGAATGCCGGCGCCGGCCATCGGCCATGATCATGTGGTTGCGGAAGATGCCCTCCTGCTGGGCGCCCAGCCGCAGGATGGCGGCGCGCGACTTCTCGTTCAGGCTGTCGGTCTTCAGCTCGACGCGGATGCAGTGCAGCGTCTCGAAGCAGTGGCGGAGCTGGAGGTATTTCGCTTCGGTGTTCACCGGCGTGCGCTGGAAGGCGGGGGCGATCCAGGTCCAGCCGATCTCCAGTCGCCGGTTCGCCCGGTCGATGTTGGCAAAGCGGGTGGAGCCGACCGCCCTGCCGCTGGCCTTGTCGATGGTGGCGAAGGGCACGGCCAGCCCCTTGTCCGCGAGTGCCATGGCGGCCCCGACATAGGCCCTGGCGCTGTCGAGGTCGGTGATGGCGTCGAACATGTAGCGCCAGATCGAGGGATCGGCACCGGCCACGGCCAGGTCGTCGGCATGGCTCATCGCCAGAGGCTCAAGGCGCACATGGCGCCCGTCGAGGGTCACGGGAACGGGGTTCATCTCGGCCATCAGACCACCGACAGGTAGTGGGAAGCGCTTTCGCGGATCAGCCCGGCAAGAGTGGTGAGCGCCTGTTCGAGCTGCGCGTCGGAAGGGGGTGCGGACAGGCAGATGCGCAGCGCCCGCGGCGCCTCCCCCCGGCCGCTGCCCAGGAACACCTCTGGCGGCACCAGCACCACGCCGCGCGCCCGCGCATCGACCACGATGTCGCTGACGCAGGCCCGTCCGGTGACCGGCAGCCACATGTGCATCGCCGTCATCTCGCCGCCGCCATGGCGCGGCAGGCCCAGAATGGCCCGCGCCTTCTGCTGGCGCTGCCGCACCTTCTCGCGCCGCCGCTCGGCCAGCCGGTCGGCATCGCCGGTGTCGATCCACAGCCGCGCCACCTCGGCCGAGATCGCCGGCGCCATCCAGGTGGTCGAGCGCACGGCCTGGATGGTGCGTCCCACCATGCCATCGGGCACGGCCAGGAAGCCCAGCCGCAGCCCGCCGCCGAAGCACTTGGAGGTGCTGGCCATGAAGATGGTGCGCTCGGGCGCGTGCACGGCGACCGGTGCCGGCGCGTTGTGATCGAGGAAGCCGTAGACGTCGTCCTCGACGATCATCAGGTCGCTGGCGGCAGCGGCCGCCGCCAGGGCCTGGCGCCGCGGCTCGCGCATGGTGGCGGCGGTGGGGTTGTGCAGCGTCGGCATCAGATAGACCGCACGCACCGGCTCGCTCCGGGCGAGCGCGGCCAGGGCATCGGGCAGCATGCCCTCGGCATCGGCCGGCACCGTGCGGACCGGGATGTTCAGGGTTTCGGCCACCGCCTTGATCCCGGGCCAGGTCAGATGGTCGACCGCCAGCGCCTCGCCAGGCCGGAAGATCGCCGACAGCGCGGCGCACAGCGCATGCTGCCCGCCGGCGGTGAGGATCACCTGGTCGGCGGCGACGGGAAGCCGGTGCTGGCGGGTGATCCAGGCGGCGGCGGCCTCGCGGTGGGTGAGCGCGCCGCCATGGCTCTGGTAGCCCAGCAGGTGATAGGTGTCCGCCCGCTTGGCCAGGGCTGCGAAAGTGTCGCGCAGCAGCTCGCCATCCTCCGGATCGGCGGGCCAGACATTGAGGGTGAGGTCGATCGCCGCCCCGTCCTCGGCCGGCTTGGGCTGTGCCAGGCCGCCGCGCTGGCGCACGAAGGTGCCGCGCCCGACCTCGCCGCTGATCAGGCCGAGGCGCTCGGCCTCGGCATAGGCCCGGGTCACCGTGCCCACCGTCACCCCCAGCCGGCGCGCAAGCTGGCGATGGGTGGGCAGGCGCTGGCCGCCGGCAAGGGCGCCGCTGGCGGCATCCTCCGCCAGCGCCCGGGCGATCGCCAGGTAGCGGGGGCCGGGAAAGCGTTCGATCGCGGGGCGCCACAATGTCATCGTGGAAGGTTATCATTGTCTCGATACTGCAGCAAGCGCATGCTGAGCATTGCTCCATCCAGCTTGCCTGCGCTTGACCGCGGGACGGTGACAATCCACTGTCCGCTTCCAACAAGCAATGGAGACAATCATGCATCGGCCCGACACGCTGGCCCCCGTCGGGACCTTTTCGGCACCGTCCTGGGCGCAGCGCCTGCGCGACGGTGCCATCCACCTGTTCGACGCCCCCCGCCGCTGGCACGAGCGCTGGCAGCAGCGCCGCACGCTGCTGCAGATGGACGATCATCTGCTGCGTGACATCGGCATCACCCGCGAGGATGTCGCCCGCGAGGTTGCGAAACCCTTCTGGCAGGCGTGAGGCTTTGCTAGCCTCTGCCCCATGCTGACGCTGGACACTCTGGAGAGCGCCGCCCGGCTGGTCCATGCCGTGCTGCCGCCGACACCGCAGATCGCCTGGCCGCTGCTGGCGCGCCGGGCGGGCTGCGCGGTGTGGGTGAAGCACGAAAACCACCATCCGGTCGGCGCCTTCAAGGTGCGCGGCGGGCTGGTCTACATGGACCTGCTGCGCCGCGAGCAGCCAGCCGTGACGGGCGTGATCGCCGCCACCCGCGGCAATCACGGCCAGTCCGTGGCTTTCGCCGCGGCCCGGGCCGGGCTTTCGGCCACGGTTGTGGTGCCGCACGGCAACAGTGCGGAGAAGAACGCGGCGATGGCGGCGCTGGGCGCCCGGTTGGTGGTGCATGGCCATGACTTCCAGGCGGCCCTGGAGCATGCCGAGGCGCTGGCCGTGGCCGAGGGGCTGCATATGCTGCCCTCCTTCGCGCCGCCGCTGGTGGCCGGCGTGGCGAGCTACGCCCTGGAGCTGTTCCGGGCGGTGCCCGATCTCGCGGCCGTGTTCGTGCCGGTCGGCCTCGGCTCCGGCATCTGCGGGGTGATCGCGGCGCGCGATGCCCTGAGGCTGCGCACCCGTGTCTTCGGCGTCGTCGCCGAGGGGGCGCCGGCCTATGCGCTGTCCTTCCGGGCAGGCCGCCCGGTTTCCACCAACAGCGCGGTGACGATGGCCGATGGCATGGCCTGCCGGGTGCCGGTCGAGGCGGCGCTCGATGTCATCCGGGCCGGGGCGGAGGATGTCGTCGTGGTCTCCGACGCCGAGATCGAGGCGGCGATGCGCGCCCTCTACACCGATACGCACAATGTTGCCGAAGGGGCCGGGGCGGCCGCGCTGGCGGCGATCCTGCAGACGCGCGACCGCTGGTCGGGCCAGGCGGTGGCCGCGATCCTCAGCGGCGGCAACATCGACCGCCCGCTCTATGCCCGCATCCTCGCGGAGGAGACATGACCGAGGAACTTTTCCGGCAGGACGCCTATCTGAAGGAGTGCACGGCCACGGTGCTGGCGGCGGGGGCCGAGGGCATCGTGCTTGACCGCACCGTGTTCTATCCGACCGGCGGCGGCCAGCCGGGCGATACCGGTACATTGCAGGCGCCGGATGGGCGGATTGTCACGATCGCCGATACCCGCAAGGGGCCGGACGGCATCCGCCACATTCCGGCCCCCGGCCAGCCCGAGCTTTCGCCCGGCGACAGGGTGACGGCGGCGATCGATTGGGCGCGCCGGCACCGCCACATGCGCATGCACAGCTGCCTGCACCTGCTGTCGGCGGTGGTCGCCGGCGGGGTGACGGGCGGGCAGGTGGCGGCCGACAAGGGGCGGCTCGACTTCGACCTCGCCGAGCTGTCGCTGACCAAGGAGGAGATCACGGCCGAGATCGCCGCGATGATCGCTGCCGACCGGCCGGTGGCGGCGCGCTGGATCAGCGAGGCCGAGCTCGACGCCCAGCCCGACCTGGTGCGCACCATGTCGGTGCAGCCGCCGCGCGGGGCCGGCCGCATCCGCCTGATCGAGATCGAGGGCACCGACCTGCAGCCCTGCGGCGGCACCCATGTGGCCCGCACCGGGGAGATCGGCCAGGTCCTGGTGTCGAAGATCGAAAGCAAGGGCAAGCGCAACCGGCGCATCGTCATCAGCTTCGCCGACGCGCCCTAGGCCGCCATGCGCCTGCCGATCTACCAGCTCGACGCCTTTGCCGACGCGGTGTTCGCCGGCAATCCCGCCGCCGTGGTGCCGCTGCCGGGCGGTTTTCCCGATGCCGCGCTGATGCAGGCGGTGGCCGCCGAGAACAACCTGTCGGAAACGGCCTTCCTGTCGCCCGCCGGCGATGGCGTCTGGGGGCTGCGCTGGTTCACCCCGACCGTGGAGGTGGAGCTGTGCGGCCATGCCACCCTTGCCTCCGGTGCGGTCGCCATGACCTATCTGCGGCCCGGCAGCGCCGCGGCGGCCTTCGACACGCTGAGCGGCCGGCTGACCGTCCGCCGCACCGCCGGCGGCTTCGCCCTCGACCTGCCGCGGC
>CAZEQG010000106.1:0-8289 GCA_964514295.1 uncultured Alphaproteobacteria bacterium | reverse complement strand
GGCGGCCAGGAAGGCGCGGGCGGCCTCGCGGTTCAGGCCGGAGCGGGCGGCGGCGACGCCGCGGCGGATCAGCCCGGCGGCATCAGCCGGCATTGGGGGTACCGCCAGCGACCAGCGTGTCGATCAGGCGGAGATGGGCCGGCAGGCAGACGCTGCGCAGATCGTAGCGCTCCAGCACGGTCTGCCGGGCGGCGCGGCGCAGCGGCTCCAGCTCGTCCTGCCGGTCCAGCGCCTCGCCGATCCGGGCGGCGATCGCCTCGGGATCGAAGAAGTCGCAGAGCAGCCCGTTCACCCCGTCTGTCAGCACCTCGCGCACCGGGGCGGTGTTGGAGCCGACGATCAGGCAACCGGTCGACATCGCCTCCATCATCGACCAGGACAGCACGAAGGGATAGGTGAGGTATGCGTGCACGCGCGACAGCTTCAGCACGGTCAGGAAGCGGTCATAGGGCAGATGCCCCAGGAAATGCGTGCGCGCCGGATCGATGGCGCAGTCGCGCAGCGCCTTCTCCCGCCAGGACACCGCATCATCCGGCGGCTTGCCATAGCTGACGCGGTCGCCGCCGACGATCACGAACACCGCCTGCGGACGCCGGCGCTGAAGGATCTCGACCGCCTTCATGTATTGCGGGAACCCCCGATAGGGTTCGAGGTTGCGCACGCTGAAGGTGACCACCTCGTCCTCGCGTCCGATGCTGCGGCCGTTCGGCAGGATCATCCGGGCGGCGGCATCGGGGGCGCAGACCGCGCTGTCGATGCCGTCGAAGATGACCGAGATCTTCTGCCGCAGCGGCTCGGGATGCACCGACCATTGCCAGCGCGTCGGGCTGAGGCCCCAGTCCGCCGACAGCAGGCTGAGCGCCATATGGGCGTTGCGCGTGCGGGTGCGGCAATCGGTGTCGAGATCGCTGGGCTGGCCGGGGTCGAAGCCGACATCGGCGCCGCGGGCGGAGTACCAGAACTCCGAATAGACCAGCAGCTTGGCGTCGGGGAACACATCCTTCAGATAGAGCGCCTCGCCCCAGCCGCTGTGGGCCAGGATGATGTCGGGGCGGAAGCCGCGCTTCTTCTCGGCCAGCGCCGCGCGCACCACGCCCTGGCCATGCAGCACCTGGTCCTCGAAGCCGGTCAGGTAGTGGTGCAGGCCCTCGGTCGGCTTGCGCGACACCTCGTAGACCACCTGGCGCACGCCTTCGATCTGGGGCTTGCCGGCCTTGGTGATGAAAACGGCCTCGCTGTCGGCGCGGGCGCCGAACAGGCGGGCCAGATGCTTGTACTGGCCGGGCATGTTCTGGTGAACGAACAGGATGCGCATGGGCTGGGGCGGGTCCGTGGCCAGGCGGGCTGGCCGGCTATACAGGCAGGCGCCGTGGCCTGGCAAGCCGGCGAGATTGTGTTGCCGGTGCTTCCGCGCTAACACCGCGGGCCATGCAGGACATCGCCGCCATCCTGATCGGCCCGCAGGCCCGCGTGCTCGACGCGATCGAGCGGATCGACCGCAGCACCACCCAGATCGTCCTGGTGGTGGATGACGAGCGCCGCCTGCTCGGCACGCTGACCGATGGCGACGTGCGCCGCGCCCTGCTGGCCGGGCGCGAGGTGTCGGCGCTGACGGTCGGCGAGCTGATGAACCGGACGCCCCGCAGCGCCCGCCAGGGCGAGAGCCGGGAAGCGCTGATCGCGCGCCTGCGCGAGTTCGGGCTGCACCAGCTGCCGATCCTGGACGAGGCGGGCCGGGTGGTCGACCTGATGACCATCGACACGCTGCTGCGTCGGGACTGGCTGCCCAACCAGGTGGTGCTGATGGCGGGCGGGCTCGGCACCAGGCTGCGCCCGCTGACCGACGCGCTGCCGAAGCCGCTGCTGCCGGTCGGCGGCCGCCCGCTGCTGGAGACCATCGTCACCTCGCTGGCCGGCCAGGGGTTCCAGCGCTTCGTCATCTCGCTCAACTACCGCGGCGAGATGATCCGCGCCCATTTCGGCGACGGCAGCCGGTTCGGCGTGGAGATCAGCTATCTGGTCGAGCCGCGGCGGATGGGCACGGCCGGCTGCCTGTCGCTGCTGCGCGAGCCGCCGCGCGAGCCCTTCCTGGTGATGAACGGCGACATCCTGACATCGGTGAACTTCCGCCACCTGCTGCAGTTTCATGTCGACAGCCGGGCGCTTGCCACCATGGCGGTGACCGAGCAGGCGATCCAGATCCCCTATGGCGTCACCACGGTCGAGGACGGCCGGCTGACCGGCATCGTCGAGAAGCCGGTGCAGCGCGTCTATGTGAATGCCGGGGTCTATGTGCTCGAACCGGCGCTGCTGTCGCGCATCCGCGCCGATGCCCCGCACGACATGCCCGAGCTGTTCCAGTCGGTGATCGCCGAGGGCGGGCACTGCGCCGCCTTCCCGATCCGCGAGTACTGGCGCGACATCGGCACGCCGCCTGATCTGGAACGCGCCGAGAGCGAGTTCCCCGACGTGTTCGGGCAATGACCCGCCCGGCAGCCCCCCTCCGCGGCCCGGCGATTGCCGGCGCCGGCCGTTTCGTCCATAACCGGAGACCTTCCGCCGCCATGGGTTCCGCATGCCCCAGCAGCCCTCGATGTCGCGCCCCTTGACGCCAACGCTCTACCTGTCCGTCGAGAACGCGACGCGCGAGCTGCATGCCAAGCTGCTGGTCGGCTGCCAGGCGCTGAGCCTGGGCTATGAGGTGGTGCTGGGCCAGCAATGGCTGCTGAACCACAATCTCGGCCAGTTTCCCGCCGGCCTGGTGCTGTTCAAGGGCTGCAACAAGGTGCAGACCAACAACATGGGCGTGGCGCGGCGCTTCGGGCACCGTACCGCCTGCGTGCACGAGGAAGGCTTCGGCGTGGCCAGCCGGAGCTGGCAGCTCCAGGGGGTGGATCAGGCCATGCCGAAGGTGTGCGACCTGTTCCTGGCCCAGGGCAAGGTGCAGGCCCAGGCTTTCGCGGTGCCGCGCAAGCAGGCCCGGGCCATCGCGGTGACCGGCAATCCGCGCAGCGACCTGCTGCGCGCGGAGCTCAACCCGCTGTTCCGCGACGAGGCCGCCGAGTTGCGCGCGCGCTACGGCCGCTTCATCCTGTTCGACGGCAATTTCGGCACCATCAACAGCGTGTGGGGATCGGTCGACAAGCTCTACGGCATGTCGGCCAAGCTCGACGGCTTCGCGCCCGACGACCCGCACAAGATCAGCGAGTTCAACAGCATCCTGCGCTGGGAACGGGCAAATCTCGGGGCCATGCGGCGGCTGATGGCGCTCGTCGAGGCCCATCTGCCGGAGGTCACGGTCATCGTGCGCCCGCACCCCTCGGAACGGCTGGAGCCCTGGCAGAAGACCTATGACGGCAATGCCCGGGTGAAGGTGGTGCGTGACGGCAACCACCTCTCCTGGATCCTCGCTTCCGAGGTGATGGTCCATTGCGGCTGCACCACCGGGCTGGAGGCGATGGTGATGGACCATCCGGTGCTGAACCTGCGCCCCGACGACAACTGGGTGCAGGACATCCATACCTCGCGCTTCGTGAACCATGTCGTCGCCACCCCTGAGGAAGGGCTGGCGGTGCTGCGCGCGCATCTGGCCGGCGATCCGGTGCTGCGCCAGGCCCGGCAGCGCCACCTCAAGGACATCGCCGTGCATCTCAGCGGCGTGACCGGCGGCTTCGCCTTCGAGGCGGCGGCCGCGGCGATGGGCGACCTGCTCAATGCCCAGGGCGCGCCGCCCGATGGCCGGCCATGGCAGGTGCCGGCCGGCATGACGCGGATGATCGAGCGCAGCGACTACTTCAAGCAGA
This sequence comes from uncultured Alphaproteobacteria bacterium, assembly GCA_964514295.1. Taxonomy (GTDB): domain Bacteria; phylum Pseudomonadota; class Alphaproteobacteria; order CAZEQG01; family CAZEQG01; genus CAZEQG01. The sequence goes on along the minus strand of CAZEQG010000106.1, from coordinate 4,486 downwards.
AGATGTCGGCGACGGCGGCGGAGGTGAACGCCATCATCGCCCGCTTCGGCCAGCTTCTGGGGCGCTTTGCCGGCATCCAGGCGGAGACCATCGGCGACAGCCTGTTCGTGCTGCGGCGGGCGGCATGAAGACGGTCCGCCTGATCGCCCGGCTCGATGCGAAGGGGCCGAACCTGGTCAAGGGGATCTGCCTGGAAGGTTTCCGCGTGCTGGGGCTGCCGGAGGATTTCGCCGCCATCTATGACGCCGAGGGCATCGACGAGGTGGTCTATGTCGATGCCGTCGCCAGCCTCTACCGGCGGCGGCCGCGGCTGGACGTGATCCGCCGCGTTGCCGGCCGGCTGTCGGTGCCGCTGACGGTGATCGGCGGCATCGGCACGGTCGAGGACATCCGGGCCGTGCTGGCCTCGGGCGCCGACAAGGTGGGCATCAACACCGCCGGCATCGAGCGGCCGGAGCTGTTCGCCGAGGCGGCCGCCCTGTTCGGCAGCCAGTGCGTGGTCTGCTCGATCGAGGCGTTCCGCCACCCCGACGGCCGCTATGAGTGCTGGACGCGCACCGGGCGCGAGCTGACCGGCATCGAGCCCATGGATTTCGCGACGCAGGCCATTCGCAACGGGGCGGGCGAGATCCTGCTGACCTCGATCGACCGGGAGGGCACCGGGCGCGGCTTCGACATCGAGCTGACGCGCCGCCTGTCGGGCCTGCCGGTGCCGGTGATCGCCTGCGGCGGGGCTGGCCAGCCCGAGCATTTCTTCGCGGCGGTGCATGACGGCCGTGCCGATGCGGTGGCGGCTGCCTCGGTGTTCCACTACAAGTATGCGCGGGCGGTGGACCGCCACTACATGAGCTTCGACGAGCCGCGGCTAAGGGCCGGCCGCGACATCGATGCCGGTAATGTGCAGTTCCTGAACTGGGGCTATGGGGGGTTGCGCGACCTCATGGTGTCGCCCCACTCCGTGGCGGCGGTGAAGGAGTTCCTGATCGCGCGCGGCATCGGCGTGCGGCCGCCCTTCGAGACGGCGATCCAGGAAGACGACATCCACCCCCCCGCGCGCGAGGCGTGACATGGCCAAGACCGTCGCCATCCTCGACTACGGCATCTCCAACCTGTTCAACATCGCCCGCATGGTGGAGCTTGCCGGCGCCAGCGCCCGCATCACCACCCGGCGCGAGGATGTGGAGGCGGCCGACGGGCTGATCCTGCCCGGCGTCGGCGCCTTCGCCGAGGCGATGCGCCAGATGGAGCAGACCGGGCTGATCCATGTCATCCCCGAGCTGGCGCGGAGCGGGCATCCGGTGCTGGGCATCTGCCTTGGCATGCAGCTTTTCCTCAGCTCCTCCGAGGAGGGGCGGCATGCCCGCGGCTTCGGCATGGTGGAGGGCTCGGTCGTGCGCCTGTCGCAGCGCCCCGGCCCGCAGATGGTGAAGGTGCCGCACATGGGCTGGGCCAAGGTCAACATGGTGGCCTCCGACCAGGAGGGCCAGCGCCCCACCGGCATGCTGTCGAACTGGATGCCGGAAAGCTACATGTACTTCCTGCACAGCTACTATCCGGTGCTGGCCGATCTTTCGGCCGGGCGGGCGGTGACGCAGTATGGCGACGAGCGCTTCTACTCGGTGATCCAGCGCGACGGCTTCGTCGGCTGCCAGTTCCACCCCGAGCGCTCGGGCCGCCAGGGCTTCGCCTTCCTCAAGGCATTCGTGGGCACGCTATGACCATCATCCTCGACCGCCAGCTCGCCGCCCTGCCCGGCGAGGTCGTGTTCTGCCGCAACTGCGTGGTCTCCAACCAGCGTCCGCGCACCCTGTTCAACGCCGAGGGGATATGTTCGGCCTGCCAGTGGTCCTACGAGAAGGATCACGTGGTCGACTGGGAGGCACGCGAGCGCGAGCTGCAGGTCCTGTGCGACCGCTACCGCAGCCGCGACGGCAGCTTCGACGTGGTGGTGCCGGGCAGCGGCGGCAAGGACAGCGCCTTCGTGGCCCACCAGCTCAAGCACAAATACGGCATGCACCCGCTGTGCACCACCTGGGCCCCCTTCGACTGGACCGATATCGGCTGGCAGAACCTGCGCGCCTTCGTGGCCAGCGGCTTCGACAACCTGATCGCGCAGCCCAACGGCCAGATCCATCGCAAGCTGTCGCGCCTGGCCTTCGAGCTGGTCGGCGATGCCTGGCAGCCCTTCGCCTATGGCCAGAAGGCATGGGCCTTTCATGTCGCCGACAGGTTCAACGTGAAGCTGATCATGTATGGCGAGAACGGCGAGCTGGAATATGGCGGGTCCGACAAGTACAAGAACCTGCCCAAGGAAGGCCCCGAGGAGTGGGAGGCGGAGTATTACAAGGGCGCCTCGGTCGACCGGCTGGTCGAGATCGGCGTGCAGCGCGGCCTGTTCACGCCCGAGGAAGCGCAGCTCGAGACCATGAAATGGTACAAGGCGCCGCACCCCGAGGTGCTGCGCCGCAAGCAGCTCGAAATGCACTGGTTCTCCTACTATGTGAAATGGACGCCGCAGGAGAACTATTACTACGCGATGCGCCACACCGGCTTCATGCCGAACGATCTGGGCCGCACCGAATCGACCTACACCAAGTATGCGAGCCTCGACGACAAGGCCGACGGCTTCCACTTCTACCTCGGTTACATGAAGTTCGGGCTCGGCCGCTGCTCGCGCGACGCCCAGCAGGACATCAGGCGCGGCCATCTGACGCGCGAGGAGGGGGTGCGGCTGGTCCATCTCTACGATCACGAGTTTCCGGCCAGGCACTTCCGCTGGTTTCTGGACTATCTCGACATCTCCGAGGACGAGTTCTGGCGGGTGATGAACCTCTACCGCGACCAGTCCAAGGTGTGGGAGAAGGTCGGCGGCGACTATGTGCTGAAGCATGTCGTGACGTGACTTGACCAGGATCAAGGCGGCCGGCCGGCCGATCGGCGACCAAGCGGCAAACGCCTGAGAGGTGGCAGATGGTGGAGGCGGAGACTGGCCTGGCCCGGATCGGCAACAGGCTGCCCGAGCTGAAGGGCCGCTTCGGCTATGAACAGACGGGTTTTTTCCACAGCCTGCTGCTGCGCTACCGCTATGCCGTGCCGCTGCACGAATATGAGCCGGTGGCGCACTGGATGGCCCAGGCGCTGAATGCGCAGATGGCCGATATCTGGCCGCCGCGCCCCCGCGATCCGGCTGTCGAGGCCGATGTCGCGGCCTTGCGGGCGAACGGCTTCGTGCGGCTGGGCAGGCTGCTGGGCGAGGATGACCTGGCCGCGATCAACGCGCATTTCGCCGCCTGCACGGTGACCAGCGAATGGGGCGGCCAGGGCACCGCCTTCCGGCCGACCGAGCCGCCCGCCGGGGCCCGGTTCGGCGCCCATCTGCGGTCCGACATCATGGCCGCCCCGGGCCTGGTGGCGCTGGCCAATGATCCCCGCATCATCCAGCGCGTGGCCGGCTGGCTCGGCGTGCCGCCCACGGTGATGGCCGCCGATAGCTGGTGGTCCTACTCCGGGCCGGCCGAACCGAAGGATGCGCAGCTGTTCCACATCGACCGGCACTGCTACCGCTTCATCAAGGTGTTCTTCTTCCTCACCGACGTGACGATGGAAACCGGCCCGCATGTCTATGTCCGCGGCTCGCACCGGGTGCGCGAGCACTTCTTGCGGCTGCGCCGGATGCAGGCCGACAAGGACCCGCAGGCGGCGCGCTTCGGGGCCCTGTGGGGCACCCAGCGCAAGGCCGATGCCGATGTCGAGGCGTTCTACGGCGCGGAGAACGTGGAGTACATCACCGGCAAGGCGGGCGAGGTGTTCCTGATCAACACCGCCGGCATCCACAAGGGGCTGCTGCCGCGCCAGGGCCGCCGGCACATCGCGCAGTTCCTCTACACCATGCTGCCGACGGTGAAGGACGCCTATGCGCCCGAGCCCGTGCCGGGCCTCTATGACGAGATCGAGCGGCGGTTTCCCGGCGCCTGGACGCCCGAGCAGCACTACTACATGAACCGCATGGTGGTGCGCTTCTAGCAGGCGCGGTCAGCGGCGCTGGGCCAGCACCACGCCGGCCAGGATCAGCGCCCCGCCAAGGAGCTGGCCGGGCGCCGGATAGCTGCCATAGAGCGCGGTGAGGCAGACGGTGAAGATCGGGATCAGGTTCAGGTAGAAGGTGGCGACCGGCGCGCCCACCACCCGCACCCCGGCGTTCCACAGCCAGATGCCGCCGATGGTCGGCCCGATCACCGCGTAGGCGGCGAGCAGCGCCACCGGCAGGTCCGGCAGCGTGCGGGGCGGCGAGGCCACCCCGGCCGCAAGCCCCCCGGCATAGGCCGCCACCAGCACCATCGAGCCGGCGGATACGGTCAGCGTCGTGGTCCTGAGCTGGCTCCAGCGCGGCAGCCAGCGATAGAGGCCGAGCGAGTAGAGCGACCAGCACGCCCCCCCGGCCAGCAGCATCGCCGCCCCAGCCAGCGGCGTCCCGAGGCCGCCGGGC
>CAZEQG010000105.1:0-8404 GCA_964514295.1 uncultured Alphaproteobacteria bacterium | reverse complement strand
CGGTGGCGGCGGCGAGCGCGGCCTCGACCCGCAGCATGGCGGCCAGCCGCGCCCGGTCGGCGAACACGGCCCGCATCGCCGCGGTGGCGAAGAGCGGGCCGGTCAGCCCGGAATCGAGCGCGGCGAAGGTCATGACCCGGTCAGCCCCAGACCTCCCGCGCGATCTCCACGATCAGCTCCAGCTTGCGCCACTGCTCGTCCTCGGCCAGGGTGTTGCCCTCCTCGGTCGAGGCGAAGCCGCATTGCGGCGACAGGCAGAGCTGGTCCAGCGGGGCGAATTTCGCCGCCTCCTCGATCCGCCGCATGATGTCGTCCTTCTTCTCGAGCGTGCCGGTCTTGGAGGTGACGAGGCCGAGCACCACGGTCTTGCCCTTGGGCAGGAAGCGCAGCGGCTCGAAGCCGCCGGCGCGGTCGGTGTCCCACTCCATGAAGTAGCCGTCGACATTGATGCCGTTGAACAGCAGTTCGGCCACCGGCTCGTAGCCGCCGGACGCGATGAAGGTGGAGCGGAAGTTGCCGCGGCACAGATGCATGGTGATCTTCATGTCGGCCGGCCGGTCCTTCACCGCGGCGTTGATCATGCCGGCATAGATGCGCGGCTGCATCTCGGGATCGTCGCCGCGCTGGGTCAGCATCTTGCGTTGCTCGGGGTCGCACAGATAGGCGAAGCTGACGTCGTCGAGCTGGAGATAGCGGCAGCCAGCCTCGGCGAAGGCCGCCACCGCCTTGGCGTAGGCGCCGCCGAGATCGGTGTAGAAGGCGGCGAGGTCGGGGTAGAGGCCGAAGCTGATCATCGACCGCCCGGCGCGGTAATGCAGCATCGAGGGCGATGGCACCGTCATCTTCGGCACGCGCGTGGTGTTGGCCTTCAGGAAGCTGAAATGGCTGATCATCGGATGGCCGGAGAAGCCGACCCGTCCGGTCACCTCCAGGGCCTTGGTGATGCCCACACCGCCCTTGAAGTTCATGCCGGAATCCGAGACCACGGCCTGCACGCCGTCGAGCTGCTCCAGGAAGTCGAAATGCCACATGGCGCGCCGGAACTCGCCGTCGGTCACCGCCTCGAGGCCGATCGCCTCCTGCCGGCGGATCAGCTTCACGATCTCGGCATCCTCCACGGCGCGCAGCGCCTCGGCGGTGATCTCCCCCCGGGCCCGCTTCTCGCGCGCCTCCTTAAGCGGGGCGGTGCGCAGCAGGCTGCCCACCATGTCGGCGCGGAAGGGCGGGGTATCGCGATGCATGGTCATTCTCCTGAGGTGGCGGAAGCCTTGCCGGCAAGGCCAAGATGCAGGGCCATGGCGCGGTCGTCGGCCATGAGCGCGGCCGACGGGGCGGCGTGGACCACCGTGCCGCGGTCAAGGATCATTGCCTGGTCGGTCACCGCCAGCACCTTGCGGGCCTTCTGCTCGACCAGGATGGCCGACAGCCCGTCCTCGCGGATCAGCTGCGCGATGGTGGCCAGAAGCTCGTCCACGATGATCGGCGCCAGCCCTTCCAGCGGCTCGTCCAGCAGCAGCAGCGCCGGGTTCAGCATCAGCGCCCGGGCCACGGCCAGCATCTGCTGCTCGCCGCCCGAAAGCTGGCCGCCCAGATTGTGCCGGCGCTCCGCCAGGCGCGGGAACAGCCGGTAGGCGCGGGCCAGCGTCCAGGGGCCCGGCCTCGCCACGGCGGTCAGGTTCTCCTCCACCGTCAGCGAGCCAAAGATGTTGCGCTCCTGCGGCACCCAGCCGATGCCGCGGCGCGCCCGCTCCTCCGGCCGCAGGCGTGTGATGTCCTCGCCCCGCAGGCGGATGCGGCCCCGCACGTGGCGGGTCAGCCCCATGAGCGTGTCGATCAGCGTCGTCTTGCCGGTGCCGTTGCGCCCCAGCAGCGCCAGCGCGCTTCCTTCGGCGAGGGCAAAGGACAGGCCGTGCAGCACCACCGCCTCGCCATGCCCGGCCACCAGGCCCTCGACGGACAGGATGTCAGCCATGCCCGCCCCCGGCCGGATGGCCATCCTCGCCCAGATAGACGGTGCGCACCCGCTGGTCGGCGGCGATCTCGGCCACCGTGCCCTCGGCCAGGATGGCGCCCTGCACCAGCACCGTGACGCGGTCGGCGAAGCTGAACACCAGGTCCATGTCATGCTCGATCAGCAGCACCGTGACATCGGCGGGCAGCGCCTCGACGATCGCCAGTATCTCCGGCCGCTCCTCCTCGGGCACGCCGGCGGCGGGCTCGTCCAGCAGCAGCAGCTTCGGCCGGCAGGCCAGGGCCACCGCGATCTCCAGCAGGCGCTGCTTGCCATAGGCGAGTTCGGCGGTGGGCCGCGTCATCACATCGCCAAGGCGCATGGTGGCAAGCAGGGCGGCCGCCTCCTCCACCACCGCGGCGTTGCTGCCGACGCTGCGCCACCACTGCGCACCGGTGCCGTGCCGCTCGGAGACGGCGAGCCCCACCGTCTCCAGCGGGGTCAGCGCGGGGAACAGCTGGCTGATCTGGAAAGTGCGCGCGATGCCGCGGCGGACCCTGGCCTGCGGCGTCGCCAGCGTGATGTCCTCGCCATGCAGCAGCACCTGCCCGGAACTGGGCGCCAGGACGCCGGTCAGAAGGTTGATCAGCGTGGTCTTGCCGGCGCCATTGGGGCCGATCAGGGCATGGCGCGCGCCCGGCGCCACGGAAAGTCCGACCCCGTTCACCGCCAGGAAGCTGCCGAAGGCCCGGGACAGGCCGCGCGTCTCCAGCGCGGCCGTCATCGCCGCCGCCACAGCAGGGCGATCCGCGCCGCCACGCGCTCGCGCCCGGCCATCACCAGGATCACCAGGAACAGGCCCATCCAGAACAGCCAGTAGGCCGGGGTCGCCGTCGACAGCGTGTCCTTGAGCAGCTTGTAGGCGATGGCGCCGAGCGGTCCGCCGTAGAGATAGCCCGAGCCGCCGATCACCAGCACCAGCAGGGCATCGGCCGAGCGCGCGAAATCCAGCACCTCCAACGACACGAACTGCGTGGTCTGCGCCAGCAGCCCGCCGGCAAGCCCGGCATAGGCCGCGGCAAGCGTGTAGATGGCGACGATGCGCCGCCCGGGCGAAATGCCGATGGAGCGGGCGCGCAGCGGGTTTGCCTTCACCGCCTGCAGCGACAGGCCGAAGGGCGAGTGGACGATGCGCCGGGCCAAAAGGAAGCAGGCGAACAGCACCGCCAGGCTGTAGCCATAAGCGGTGGTGCCACGGAAGTCGAACTCGATCCAGCCGAGGATCGGTCCGACGGCGATGCCGATCAGCCCGTCGGCCCCGCCGGTGATGCCGTCGAAGCGGTTGGCCAGCTCGTAGCACAGCAGGGCGACCCCCAGCGTCACCATCAGCCGGGTAAGGTCGCTGCCGCGCAGCACCAGGAAGCTGGCAAGGAAGCCCAGCAGCGCCGCCGCCAGCCCGGCCAGAGCGAGGCCCGCCAGCGGTTCGCCCAGCCCATGCTTGGCCAGCAGCCCGGCGACATAGGCCCCGGCGCCGAAAAAGGCGGCGTGGCCCAGCGAGACGATGCCGGCATAGCCCAGGATGAGATCGAGCGACAGCGCGAACAGGCCGAGGATGGCAATCTCGTTCAGCAGCAGGTGGCGTTCCGGCAGCAGCAGGAAGGCGGCCAGCGCCGCCGCCCAGAAGGCGTATTCCGCCGGCTTCCAGCGCTGGCGCCGGGCCAGGAAGGCGGCCGGCGTCATCGCCCGCCCGCCCGCGCGAACAGGCCGTGCGGGCGCAGCATCAGGATGGCGATCATCACCGCATAGATGATGAAGGCACCGAACTGCGGCACCAGGTATTTGCCCATCACGTCGGTGACGCCGAGCAGCAGGGCGGCGAGCAGCGGCCCGGTCATGCTGCTGGTGCCGCCGACGGTGACCACGATCAGGAAATAGAGCATGAACTTCAGCGGGAAGGAGGGGTCGAGGCCGACGATCTCGGTGGCCAGCGCCCCGCCCAGGCCGGCCAGCCCCGATCCCACCGCAAATGTGATGGCGAAGATGCGGCCGACCGGGATGCCGAGGCCCCGGGCGGTGCGGGCGTCGTCGACGGCGGCGCGGAGCTGGCTGCCGAAGCGGGTCGCCGCCAGCACCCATTGCAGGGCCAGCGTCAGCACCCCGCAGACGATGACGATGAACAGGCGGTAGACGCCGATGCCCACCCCTGCCACCTCGAAGCGGCCGCTGAGATAGGCGGGCAGGCGGATGAGCTGCTGGCTGGAGCCCATCAGGTAGGTCACGGCCGCCACCGCCATGAACACCAGCCCGATCGAGAACAGCACCTGGTCGAGGTGGCTCTTGTCGTACATGCGCACATAGAGCGTGCGCTCCGCCGCCGCGCCCAGCGCCGCCGAGGCCAGGAAGGCCAGCGGCAGGCAGGCGAGGAACGGCACGCCATAGCGGTTCATCAGCACGGCCGTGACATAGCCCCCCGCCATGGCGAAGGCGCCATGGGCGAGGTTGACGAAGTTCATCAGGCCGAGCGTGACGGCAAGCCCTGCCGCCAGCACGAACAGCAGCATGCCGTAGGCGATACCGTCGAACAGGATGGTCAGCAACGGGGGGCGTCTCCGGCGCGGGCACCCTCTCCCCCGGGGAAGGGGGAGAGGGCAGGGCGGCCCAGCTTGCGGTGCTACTTCGCCGCCTTCACCGGATCGGCGACCTTCTCGAAGGCCGAAAGCTCGACATTGTAGAGCTGGCCGTTCACCCTCTCGACGCGGCGGATATAGACGTTCTGCACGATGTCGCGGGTCTGCGCGTCGATGGTGACCGGGCCGCGCGGGCTGATCCAGCTCATCCCCTTCATCGCCTCCAGCAGGGCCGCACCGTCGCCCTTGCCGCCGGTCTTGCGCAGCGCCTCATAGACCAGGTGCATGCCGTCCCAGCCGCCCACGGCCATGAAATTCGGCCGGCCGCCGCCGCTCGCCCTGGCATAGCCTTCCACGAAGGCCCGGTTCTCGGGCGAGGGGTGGGCGGCCGAATAGTGGTGCGAGGTGACCACCCCGATGGCGGGATCGCCCATGCCGTTCAGGATGTCGTCGTCGGTCACGTCGCCGGTGGCGATCAGGCGGGTGCCCGACTTGTCGAGGCCGCGCTCGACGAACTGCTTCATGAACTGCGCGCCGACGCCCGAGGGCACGAAGACGAACAGCGCATCGGGCTTGGCATCGACCACGCGCTGCAGGAAGGGCGCGAAGTCGGGGTTGCGAAGGGGAGCCCGCAGCTCCGCCACCACCTCGCCGCCGGCCCGGGTCAGCCGCTCCTTGAACGCCTTCTCCGCGTCGAGGCCGGGGCCATAGTCGGTGACCAGCGTCATCGCCTTCTTTACGCCGTTCTGGGCCGCCCAGTCGGCGATGCCGATGGTGACCTGCGGCAGGGTGAAGCTGGTGCGCACGATGAAGGGGGACTGCTCGGTGATGATCGAGGTGGCGGCCGCCATCACGATCATCGGCGTGCGGGACTGGGTGGCGATCGGCGCCGTCGCCAGCGCCAGCGGCGTCAGCCCGAAGCCGGCCAGCACGCCCACCTTCTCGTTCACCACCAGCTCCTGCGCGATGCGGCGGGTGACGTCGGGGGTGCCGGTGTCGTCGCGCAGGATCAGCTCCACCTTGCGGCCGGCGACCGTGTCGCCATGGGTGGCGATGTAGAGCCGTGCCGCCGTCTCGATCTGCTTGCCGGTCGAGGCGAAGGGGCCGGTCATCGGCAGGATCAGGCCGATCTTCAGCGCCTCCTGCGCCTGGGCCGGCAGGCCGGCCAGCAGCAGCGCGGCGGTTGCCGCCGCCCCAAGAACCAGGTCTCTTCTCAGCATCGCGTCCTCCCTTGAAGCTTCAGTTGCTGCGCCGTCGCGGCGCCGGTTCAGGCGAATTCCTGCCGCCGGATCAGGGCGGCACCCGGCACCTTCTCGATCGACCCCTTGCTGCGCAGCGCCAGCCCCAGGTTGCGGCCGGCCAGCCTGGAATGCTCGCGCATCAGGCTTTCGGCGCGGCTGCCTTCGCGCCGCTCGATCGCCTCGACCACGCAGCGGTGGTGGTCCTGGGCGATCAGCAGGATGGCCCGCGCCTCCGCGATCGTCGCCTGGGCCATCACGAAGGCCGAGGGCGAGGCGAAGGGCAGGGTGATCGCCCGCTCGATCTGCCGCTCCACCAGCCGGCTGCCGGCGATCTCCACCAGCAGGGCATGGAAGCGGGCGTTGAGGTCGACATAGTCGGCAAAGCCGGCGGCGCCGAGATCATCCTGCCCGACCACCTCGTCAAGCGCGCCCAGGCATTCCTTGAGCGGCGCCAGGGCAAGCGCGGAAACCCCGCGTTCGGCCGCCAGCCGGGCCGCCAGCCCCTCCAGCAGGCCGCGGATCTCGATCGCCTCCAGCACCTCGCGGGCGGTGAAGGCGCGCACCGTGTAGCCGCCGGAGGGGATCGGCTCCAGCAGCCCCTCCTCGGCCAGCCGGGCAAGCGCCGCGCGCACCGGCGTGCGCGACACCCCGACACGCTCGACGATGGCAAGTTCCGACACCCGCTCGCCCGCCGCAAGCGCCCCCTCCAGCACCATGCCGCGCAGCGCCAGCAGCGCGCGCAGGGTCTGCGAGCCGCCCCGCTCGCCATCCGCCTCGGCCGCGGCCCGGACCACGCCCTGGGCCGCCGGCATGTCGGGTCGCGCCATTGCCGCCCCTCCCCCCTGTATCCATCCTGTATACAGCAAACCGGCGCCCGCCGCCCGCCGAACTGCGGCCGGCCTATGCCTCCAGGAACACCGTCTCGTTGTCGCCCTGCAGGTGGATGTCGATGCGATAGACGCCGCCCTCCGGCCGGGCGATCAGGGTGGCGCGGCGCTCGGCCGGCACCAGGGCGAGGATCGGGTCGGCGGCATTGGCCGGCTCGTCGGCGAAATAGAAGCGGGTGGCGAGCCGGCGCAGCACGCCGCGCGCGAACAGGCCGACATTCAGGTGCGGGGCCTGCATGGTGCCGCCCGGGCCCGGCACCGGCCCAGGCTTCACCGTGTCGAAGGCATAGCGTCCCTCGCCATCGCAGGCGGCGCGGCCGAAGCCGGTGAAGCGGGCGTTGGCGGCGGGGCCCGGCGCGGCGGCGGGGTAGCGCCCCTCGCCATCGGCCTGCCAGACCTCGAGGAAGGCATCGGGCACCGGGGCGCCGGCGCCATCGAGCACCCGGCCTTCGATGCGGATGCGGGTGCCGGCGGCATCCGGCGTGGCGATCATGCCGGTCGCCAGCTCCTCCAGCGGATAGCCGGCCGGGGTCAGGCAGTAGGCGAAGAAGGGGCCGACCGTCTGCGAGGGGGTGATGCCGTCAGCCATGGGCCGGATCCTCCATCGGCGTTGCCGCGCGGCCGCGCAGCACGATGTCCCACTGGTAGCCGAGGGCCCATTCGGGCTCGGTCGTCTCCAGGTCGAAGCGCGCCACCAGCCGCTCCAGCGCCCTCTTGTCGGGCACCGACTGGGCGATCGGGTCGATCGCCAGCAGCGGGTCGCCGGGGAAATACATCTGGGTGACCAGCCGGGTGAGGAAGCTGGGGCCGAACAGGGAGAAATGGATATGCGCCGGCCGCCAGGCATTGTGGTGATTGCGCCAGGGATAGGCGCCGGGCTTCACCGTGGTGAAGCGGTAGCGCCCCTCGGCATCGGTCGCCACCCGCCCGGCGCCGGTGAAGTTCGGGTCGAGCGGCGCCGGGTGCTGATCGGCCGCATGGACGTAGCGGCCGGCGGCATTCGCCTGCCAGATCTCCAGCAGCACATTGGGGATGCCGCGGCCCGCCTCGTCGACCACCCGGCCGGCGACGATGATGCGCTCGCCCTGCGGCTCGCCGGCGTGCTGGCGCGTCAGGTCGCTGTCGCCCGGCCGCACGCTCTCATGTCCGAAGACCGGGCCGGTCAGCTCCGACAGGGTCTGCGGGATCAGCACCAGCGGGCGGGTCGGCGCGCGCAGGGTCGTGCTCTTGTAGTCGGGGTGCAGGTAGGGCGGGTGGGCGGCGAGGCTCTCCACCGGATAGCGCATGGACATCGGGCTCCCCCTTCCGTCGCGGTCAGCCGGCGCGCTCCAGCGCCAGGGCCACGCCCTGGCCGACGCCGACGCACATGGTGGCCAGCGCATAGCGTCCGCCCGCGCGTGTCAACTGATGCGTCGCCGCACCTGCAAGCCGCGCGCCCGACATGCCGAGCGGATGGCCAAGCGCGATGGCACCGCCATTGGGGTTGACCGCCCCGGCATCCTCCGGCAGGCCAAGCTCGCGCAGGCAGGCCACGCCCTGGGCGGCGAAGGCCTCGTTCAGCTCGATCCAGTCGATGTCGCCGATGCGCAGGCCGAGGCGCTCCAGCAGCCGGCGCGTCGCCGGCACCGGACCGATCCCCATCACGCGCGGCGGCACCCCGGCGCTGGCGATCCCCAGCACCCGGGCGCGCGGGGTGAG
>CAZEQG010000104.1:0-8446 GCA_964514295.1 uncultured Alphaproteobacteria bacterium | reverse complement strand
GGGCTTCCAGCACCTCGCGGCGCAGCGCCACAGGGGCGCGGGCCTTCAGGGCGGCGCGCCCGGCCGGGCTGACCCGCCAGCCGCCATGCCGGTCCAGGCCAAGCTCGCTCAGGCCCAGCGCATAGGTCTGCCGCAGGATGCCGCGCCAGGCCTCGCGGCCGAACTCGCGGCCGACGCCGAAGGTGGGCAGGTGATGGTGGCCAAGGCGGGTCACCGCCTCCGTCTCCTCGCCCAGCAGCACCGCGATCAGGTGTTCGCTGCCGAAGCGCTCGCCGGTGCGCAGCATGGCCGACAGCAGCTTCTGCACCGCGATGGTGCCGTCGAAGGTCTCCGCCCCCGCCCGGCACAGGTCACAATTGCCGCAGGCCTCGCTGGCCTCGCCGAAATAGGCGAGCAGGGTCTGTCGCCGGCAGCGCGGCGCCTCGCACAGGGCGACCAGCGCGGTCAGGCGCTGGTGCTCGATGCGCTTCTGCGCCTCCGGCGCCTCGCCCTCCTCGATCTGCAGCCGGCGCAGGCGGATGTCGTCGAGCCCGTAGAGCGCCAGCGTATCGGCAGGCAGCCCGTCGCGCCCGGCCCGGCCGATCTCCTGATAGTAATGCTCGATCGACTTGGGCAGGTCGGCATGGATCACGAAGCGCACGTCCGGCTTGTCGATGCCCATGCCGAAGGCGATGGTGGCGACCGCGATCACCCCGTCCTCGCGCTGGAAGACATCCTGGGCGGCGGTGCGGGCCGCCGCCTCCATGCCGGCGTGGTAGGCGACGGTGCGCAGGCCCTGGCCGGCGAGCTTTTCGGCGAGCGCTTCCGTCTTGCGGCGCGACAGGCAGTAGATGATGCCATTCTCGCCCCGGTGGGCATCGAGGAAGCCGAGGATCTGGCGCTCCGGCCGATCCTTGGGCTGCATCGCCAGATACAGGTTCGGGCGGTCGAAGCCGTGCACGAACAGGCGGGGTGGGCGGGGGAACAGGCGCTCGGCAATGTCGGCGCGGGTGGCGGCGTCGGCCGTCGCGGTCAGCGCCACCGTCTGCACGCCCAGCGCCCGGCCGATGGCGCCGATCTCGCGGTATTCCGGGCGGAAGTCGTGGCCCCATTGCGACACGCAATGCGCCTCGTCCACCGCCAGCAGCGTGGTGTTCGCGCCGCGCAGCAGTTCCAGCGTGTCGGCGCGCAGCAGGCGTTCCGGCGCCAGATAGAGCAGCTTCAGGCGGCCGCCGCGCAGGGCGCGCAGCGTGTCGAGCCCATTGTCCTGCGAGTTCAGCGCGCCGGCGGCGATGCCCAGCGCCTGCAGGGCCAGCACCTGGTCACGCATCAGCGCGATCAGCGGCGACACCACCACCGTGGTGCCGTCGCGCAGCAGGGCCGGAAGCTGGTAGCACAGCGACTTGCCGGCGCCCGTCGGCAGCACCGCCAGCACATCCTGGCCGGCCAGCACCGCCTCCAGGATCGCCACCTGGCCGGGGCGGAAATCGGCAAAGCCGAACACCTGCCGCAGGGTATCCCGCGCCGTCTCCAGGCTCATCGCCCGGGACGCCCGATCCACAGGGCGCCCAGCACCACCAGGGCGCCCAGCGCCGGCAGCGGCTCCAGCACCTCGCCCAGCACCAGGGCGGCGGCGGCCAGCGCCACCAGCGGCTCCAGATAGCTCAGCATCGCCGCCACGGTGGGGCCGGCGGCCGGCAGCCCGGCGAACAGCGCCAGCAGGCCGAAGCTGTAGGCCGCGGCATTGCCGACAAGCCCGATCCAGCCGGCGGCATCCGCCGGCAGGCTGCCTTCGCCCGCCGCCAGGCGCAGCAGGATGAAGCCGGCGGCGGCCACCGCGGTGGCCACGGCGGTCAGCCGCAGGGCGCCGATCCGCCGCCCCAGGACCGGGGTGACGAGGTAGCTCAGCGACACGCAGGCCGCCGCCGCGAAGGACAGCAGCACCCCCTGCCAGTCCGGCCGCTGGCTGCCCAGGCCTACGATCATCGCCACCCCGGCGAAGGCGACCACCAGCCCGGCCGCCTGGTTCGCCCGTATGCGCGCCGCAAAGGGCGGCGGCAGGACATGCGCCAGCACCGCGACCATCAGCGGGAAGGTGAAGAAGATCAGGCTGGCGACCGGCACCGGCAGCAGGCGGATCGAGGTCAGATAGCACCAGGACCCGCAGCCGAGTGCGGCCCCGATCAGCATGGCCGCGGCCCAGTCGGGACGCCCGATGGCCGGCCGCGGGCCGGGGGCGAGCGCGATCCACCCCCACAGGCCGAGCGCGCCGAGGCCGAAGCGGCAGACCTGCAGCGTCAGCCCGTCGACCCCGCCGGCAAACGCAAGGCGCGCCAGGACCGGGCCGAGGCCGAACAGCGACACCCCGGCCAGCACCAGGATCGTGGCACGGCTCATGCCCGGGCCGCGAGCGGCAGGTTCACCAGCAGGTTCTGGGGCTTCCTCCGCAACTGGTCGCGACCATCGCGGGCAAGCCCGAGATAGACCGGCCGTCCGGCCAGGTCGGCCCGCATCAGGCTGGGATCGGCGATGTCCAGGCGGAACAGCGACAGCAGGCGCTGCGTGCGCTCCTCCGCCACCGTCTCGCCGCGGTAGAGGGCGTTCAGGATGGCGCTCGATTCGCCGTCGAGCCCGCTGTGCCACACCCAGCGCTCGTCGCGGATGCGCTGGGCCGGCTGGATCGAGGCGGCGATTCCCAGGCCCTGGCGCAGGAAGGCCTCCATGGCCCGGCACAGGGCATCGAGCCCAGGCTGGCCGAAGCTCAGGTTCAGCACCATGTCGTGGCGCTCGTCGCGCTGCCAGTAGGTGGCGGCGTTGTCGGTGGTCATGACGTCCAGCTCGACCGTGCGGGTCGGCGTCTGGGCCTCCACCAGCAGGCGGCCGAGATCGCCGAAGCCGCCGGTCGCGGCGTGCATCTCCACCGTCTCCTGGTCGGCGAGCAGCGGCTGGCCGTCCTGCACGCTGACCACCTGGGGGCGGAAGAACAGCTCGCCGGCGCGGGCCACGAAGGGGTCGTCCAGCCCCTCCAGCGCCGCCCGCAGGATGATCTGGGCCAGCTGGTCGACGAACAGCGGCGGCACCCGGTGGCCGGGATCGCGCACGATGCCGATATAGGCGCTCTCCAGGCAGTCGGCCGCCAGCAGGCGATCGCGGAAGCCGAGCAGCACGCGGTAGTTGTCCCTTGCGTCGGGATCGGCCAGCGCCTCGATCCGCGCCGCCTCGACCGGCAGCCTCGGCATTTCCAGGAGCTGGGCGTGCAGCACCCGTTCGGCGGCGCAGGATTCCTCCACGGGGCGGATCTCGGGCCGGCGCAGATAGGCGCGCAGCAGCCCGTCGCTGACCAGCAGCCTGCCATCGGCCCGGCGGTCGAGCAGGTGATAGCCGGAATGACGCCAGAAATCGGGCATGGGTGGTTTCGCGCTTGGCCGGGCGGGGCCGCCAGACTGGACGATGGACGGCCAAGCTGCAATATTCCGCGCGGACGAAATTCGGGGAACGGCATGACCATCGGCACGCGACTGTTCACCTGGCTCAAGGGCGAGCGCGTGGGCACGGATGCCTTCGGCAACGTGTACTACCGGGAACGGGGCGGCAAGTCGGGGCCGCGGGAACGCCGCTGGGTGCTGTATGCCGGCGAGGCGGAAGCCTCCAAGGTGCCGCCCGAGTGGCACATCTGGCTGCATCACACGGTGGACACGCCACCCGAGTCGCGGCCGCGGACGCCCCATGCCTGGGAGCAGCCGCACCTGCCCAACCTCACCGGCACGGCCGCCGCCTACCGCCCGCCGGGGCATGTGCTGGCCGGCGGCCGGCGGGCCAAGGCGACGGGTGACTACGAGCCCTGGCGGCCGGACTGAGGCGCAGCGATGCGGCACAATGTGATCGAGACCGTGATCGGCGCCGTGGTCATCCTGATCGCGGTGATCTTTCTCGGCTTCGCCTATCAGTCGGCGGGGCTGCGCACGGTCAGCGGCTATACCCTGATCGCCAATTTCGACCGGGCGGACGGCCTGAAGATCGGCACCGACGTGAAGGTGTCGGGCATCAAGGTCGGCGTGGTCACCGCCCAGGCACTCGATCCCGAAACCTTCCAGGCGCGGGTGACGATGATGGTCGATGGGGCGGTGAAGCTGCCGGAGGATACGGCCGCGAAGGTCGCCAGCGAGGGGCTGCTGGGCGGGGTCTATGTCTCGCTGATCCCGGGCGGCTCGGACAAGGACCTGGCGCCCGGCGGCACCATCCGCTTCACGCAGGGGCCGGTCGACCTCGCGGACCTGATCGGCCGCTTCATCTTCTCCGGCGGCGGCGAGGCGGCCGGCAAGCCCGCGAACTGACCCCCCGGATGATGCCCGACCAGTCTTCCCGGCAGCACTGGGACCCCGAGCGTTATGCCCGCAATGCGTGCTTCGTTCCCGTTCTGGGCCAGCCGGTGGTGGAGCTTCTGGCACCGCAGGCGGGGGAACGGGTGCTCGATCTGGGCTGCGGCGACGGGGTGCTGACGGAGCGGCTGGTGGCGGCCGGCGCCACCGTGACCGCGGTCGACGCCAGCCCGCAGCAGATCGCCGCCGCCCGTGCCCGCGGCCTGGATGCGCGGGTGATGGACGGGCAGCACCTGGCCTTCGAGGGCGAGTTCGACGCCGTGTTCTCCAACGCGGCGCTGCATTGGATGCCCGATCACGCGGCGGTGCTGGCCGGCGTGCACCGGGCGCTGAAGCCCGGCGGACGCTTTGCCTGCGAGTGCGGCGGCTTCGGCAATGTCGCGACGGTGCGCGCCGCCCTGCACCTGGTGCTGCAGGGCGAGGGGCTGGACCCGCTGGCGGCCGATCCATGGCGCTTCCCCGGCCCGCAGGAGATGACCGGACTGCTTGAGGCGGCGGGCTTCCGGGTCGAGCAGATGAGCCTGTTTGCCCGGCCGACCATGCAGCCCGGCCGGCTGGCCGGCTGGCTGGACGCTTTCGGCGAGCCCTTCCTGCTGCGCCTGGAGGCTGGCCGGCGCAAGGCGGCGGTGGAGCGGATCGAGGCGGCGCTGCGGCCCTGCCTGGTCGACCATCTCGGCCGCTGGTGGGTCGACTATGTCAGGCTGCGCTTCCTTGCCGTGCGGCCATGAGGCTGTTCGCGGCGCTGCTGGTCGCCCCCGGCCTGGCCCTGGCCCAGCCCGCCGGCGACCCGTACCCGGCGGCCGTGATGCAGGGGCTGGACAAGGTGACGGCACGGGTCTCAACCTTCACGGTGGCGGTCGGCGGCAGCGCCCGCTTCGGCCGTCTCAGCGTCTCGGTGGAGGCCTGCTTCAAGCGCCCGCCGGAGGAGACGCCCGAGAGCACCGCCTTCGTGGTGATCGATGACGGGGCGCAGCGCCTGTTCGCCGGCTGGATGTTCGCGTCTTCGCCGGCGCTGAACGGCTTCGAGCATCCGGTCTACGACATCTGGGTGCTGGACTGCGCCAGCCCCGCCAGGAACTGATCGATGTCGACCGCCGCGTCGGCCGGGAAGCGGGCGGGCTTGGCGATCGCCGCGGCAAGCAGGCGGCGGTATTCGGCCCGCGGGATCTCGATCGTCCCGAAGCGGCGCAGATGGTCGGTGATGAACTGGGTATCGAGCAGCGTGAAGCCGCCCATCCGCAGGCGGGCGAGAAGATGCGCCAGCGCCACCTTGGAGGCGTCGGTTGCCCGGCTGAACATGCTCTCGCCGAAGAAGGCCGCGCCAAGCGCGACGCCATAGAGCCCGCCGACCAGCACGCCATCGGCGAAGGTCTCCAGCGAATGGGCGTGGCCGCGGGCATGCAGCTCCAGGTACAGCTCCTCGATCTCGGCGTTGATCCAGGTGTCGGGCCGTGTCGCCGTGGGCTCCGCGCAGCCGCGCAGCACCGCCGCAAAGCAGGTGTCGCAGCGCACCTCGAAGCGGCCGCTGCGCAGCGTCTTGCGCAGCGAGCGCGGCAGGTGCGGGCGGTCCAGCGGCAGCACCCCGCGCCGATCGGGATCGACGAAGAACATGCGCGGGTCGCGCCGCCCCTCGGCCATCGGAAACACGCCCATGGCATAGGCATGCAAGAGCAGTTCGGGCGTAATCACCGTCATCGCCGCCGACCCTAGCAAGTTTCCGGACTCTCACGCACTCGCCAAAACAGGCGCCCCGGAGGCGGTTTCCATAGGCAGAAGCTGCGGGCAGGCGATGCGGCATTGGCGCTGCGCCCGCACAGGTCGGCCAGCGGCGGCTTTTTCGTAGTTCCCGGATAGGCTACACAGGCGCCGGCATCTGGAGGCTGAACAGGCAGGGGCGGCGCCATGGCCACGGTGTGGTTCTACCAGATCCAGCGCACCAGCCTGGAGGCCGAGCTGCCGCGCCTGCTGGAGCGCACGCTGCAGTCCGGCCGGCGGGCCCTGGTGGTGACCGGCTCGCAAGCCCGTGCCGAGGCCCTGGCGGAGCATCTGTGGACCTATGACGAGCGCGGCTTCCTGCCCCATGGCACGGCGCGCGACGGGCGTGCCGCCGAACAGCCGGTCTACCTTGCCGCCGAGGCCGCCAATGCCAATGCCGCGCAGTTCCTGTTCCTTGTCGACGGCGCGGTCGAGGCGGACTGGCAGGCCTTCGAACGCTGCCACCTGGTGTTCGATGGGCGGGACGCGGCGGCGCTGGCCGCTGCCCGCAGCACCTGGAAGGCGCTGAAGACGGCCGGCCATGAGCTGGCCTACTGGCGCCAGAAGGAGGCCGGCGGCTGGGAGAAGGCGGGCTAGGCAAGACCCGGGGGCCAGGGCCGCGTCAACCGCACGGTGTCTGCCCGACCGACCAGGCGCATCCGGGCCATGCCGATGGGCGGGGCCGCTCGCCGGCCTTCTCCCGATGTGACCGGCGCCACGGTTGCCGGCTGCCCGCGCCCCCGCTATAAGCCCGCGACCTGAACGGATCACGTCAACCCGGAGCCCTCGTCATGGCGGTCGAACGCACGCTTTCCATCATCAAGCCGGATGCCACGCGCCGGAACCTTACCGGCCAGATCAATGCCCGTTTCGAGGCCGCCGGCCTGAAGATCGTGGCCCAGAAGCGGCTGTGGCTGTCGCTGCGCCAGGCCCAGGCCTTCTACGCGGTGCACAAGGAGCGGCCGTTCTTCGCCGAGCTGACGGAGTTCATGGCCTCCGGCCCGGTCGTGGTGCAGGTGCTGGAAGGCGAGGGCGCGATCGCCAGGAACCGCGACGTGATGGGCGCCACCAACCCGGCCAACGCCGCCCCGGGCACCATCCGCAAGGACTTCGCGCTGTCGATCGGCGAGAATTCCGTGCATGGCTCGGATGCGCCGGAGACCGCGGCCCAGGAGATCGCCTTCTTCTTCGCCGGCATCGAGATCGTCGGCTGACAGGCTGTCCTGCGACAGCCGGCCGGCCGGCATGCGAAGGGCCCCGCGAGGGGCCCTTTTCATTTGCTGTGGGGCGCCCGTCAGACCAGGGTTGCCGCCATCACCGCCAGCAGGACCGCCAGGAAGATCACGGACCATGTCGTGAAGGCCACGAAGCCCTCATAGGTCTCCTGGTGGCGGCGGGTTTCCTCGTCGATGTTCGGACTGGCCATGGTGCCCTCGCGGTTTCTGCCGGCCCTTCAGATAGCGCAGCCGAAGCGCGGTTCCAAGCCGGTTTCCGGCAGGCCGGCGGCAAACACGGTGCGTCCGCCCTCCAGCCGGGCGAGGCCGCGCGCCACCAGCGCGAGTGCCACCGGATAGCAGCGGTGCTCGGCCGCCAGCACGCGCTGGGCCAGCGCCGCCTCGTCGTCCTGCGGCAGCACCGGCACCGCGGCCTGGGCCACGATCGGCCCGGCATCCAGTTCCGGCGTGACGAAATGCACCGTGCAGCCACTGATGCGCACGCCCGCCTCGAGAGCCTGGCGGTGCGGATGCAGGCCCTTGAAGGCCGGCAGCAGGGAAGGATGGATGTTCAGGATGCGCCCCTGCCAGCGGGTGGCGAATCCGGCCGAAAAGATGCGCATGAAGCCGGCAAGGCAGACCAGCTCGATGGCCTCGGCCGTCAGCCGCGCCTCGACCGCGGCGTCGAATGCCTCGCGGCTCGCAAAGTCGCGGTGGGGGATGGTGGCGGTGGCGATGCCGGCCGCCGCGGCCAGCGCGAGTGCCGGTGCCTCGGGGCGGTTCGACAGCACCAGCGCGATGGCGGCGGGATAGGTGGGATCGGCGGCCGCCCGGATCAGCGCCCCAAGGTTGCTGCCGCGCCCGGAGACCAGCACGCCGACGCGGCGCTTCACCAGGCGCCCGCCAGATTTTCCAGCACCACCGCCGGCCCGTCGCCGCGCGGGGCGATGGTGCCGATGCGGAACACCGTCTCGCCCATCTCGGCCAGCAGGGCCGCCAGCGCCTCCGCCCGGTCGGGTGCCGCGATCAGCAGCATGCCGATGCCGCAGTTGAAGGCCCGGGCAAGCTCGGCCGGCGCGATGCCGCCCGCCCGGCGCAGCCAGGCGAAGACGGGCGGCA
>CAZEQG010000103.1:0-8554 GCA_964514295.1 uncultured Alphaproteobacteria bacterium | reverse complement strand
TCTTCCGATCTAGATCGGAAGAGCCTGGACGAGCGCGGCGAGGACCTGTCCAGCCGCGAGATTGCCGGCCGCCTGGCGGCCTGGCGGGATGCCGGCGACAGCGTGGCCTTCATCATCGGCGGCGCCGACGGGCTGGGCGAGGCGCTGCGGGCGCGGGCGGACCTCCTGCTCCGCTTCGGCCGCGCCACCTGGCCGCATCTGCTGGTGCGCGCCATGCTGGCCGAACAGCTCTACCGTGCCACCGCCATCCTTGCCGGCCACCCCTATCACCGCGAGGGATAGGCGATCTGCGGGAGACCTTTGCACGATGGCCTGCCGGCGTGATCCACTGCGCATTCCTTCAGCGGAGTATGTTGCCATGGCGTGTTGTCGTGCCGGAAGGCGGAGGGCCGCGAACCGGCCAGGGATGGGCCCGTGAGGATCGATCCGGTCGATCTCACGCGGCGGCTGATCCGGCGGCCAAGCGTGACCCCGCAGGATGAAGGTGCGCTCGATGTTCTGGGCGAGGCGCTGGCGGGGCTCGGCTTCACGCTGCACCGCCTGCCCTTCGAGGCGCCGGGCACCGCCCGGGTGGACAACCTCTACGCCCGCATCGGCAGCGGTGGCCGTCATTTCTGCTTTGCCGGCCACACCGACGTGGTGCCGCCCGGCGAGCTTGCGGGCTGGAGCGTGGACCCCTTCGCCGCCGAGGTGATCGACGGCCATGTCTATGGCCGCGGGGCGGCCGACATGAAGGGGGCGATCGCCGCCTTCACCGCCGCCGCAGCCGGCTTCCTCGCCGATGGCGGGCTGGCGGCGGCGGGCGGCGGCTCGATCAGCCTGCTGATCACGGGCGACGAGGAGGGGCCGGCCGTGAACGGCACCGTAAAGGTGCTGGGCTGGATGGCCGAGCGGGGCGAGATCCCGGATCATTGCGTGGTCGGCGAGCCGACCAACCCGACCCGGCTCGGCCAGATGATGAAGATCGGCCGCCGCGGCAGCCTGAACGCGGTGCTGACGGTCAAGGGCGTGCAGGGCCATGTCGCCTACCCCCATCTCGCCGACAACCCGCTGCCGCGCCTGGTGCGCATGCTGGCACCGCTGGCTGGCGGCGAGATCGACCAGGGCTCGGCGCATTTCCAGCCCTCGACCCTGGCCTTGACCTCCATCGATGTCGGCAACCCGGTGACCAACGTCATCCCGGCCCGGGCGGAGGCCCGCTTCAACATCCGCTTCAACGACCTGCACACCAGCGCCTCGCTGGAGGCCTGGCTGCGCCAGGGTTTCGACCGGGAGGGCGGCGACTACGATCTGGCCTGCGTGTGTTCGGGCGAAAGCTTCATCACCGCACCCGGCCCGCTCAGCGCCCTGGTGAGCGCCGCGGTCAAGGCCGAGCTGGGGGTGGAGCCCGAGCTGTCGACCACCGGCGGCACCTCCGACGCCCGCTTTATCAGCCGCCACTGCCCGGTGGTGGAGTTCGGGCTGGTGGGCCAGACCATGCACAAGGTCGACGAGCGGGCGGCGGTGGCCGACATCGAGGCCCTGACCCGCATCTATCGCCGCATCCTCGACGGGTATTTCGCCTGATGGCCATGCTGCCGAGCACCCTCGACATCGCGCGCGGGCTCTATGTCGCGACACGGCTGTTCACCGGCCGGCCGGACGCCTTCCACCTGGCCGACGCCACGGTGGAAGGCTTCTGGAAAAGCCTGTTCGCGGCGGTGCTGGCGCTGCCGCCCTTTCTCGGCGCCCGGGCTTTCGGCAGCGGCGCCGGCCTGGAGGACGGCCCGGCCCTGACGATGCTGCTGCTGACCTATGCCGTCGGCATCCTGCTCTACCCGGTCGTCATGCTGAACCTGGCCGACGCGATCGGGCGCAGCGGGCGCTATCTGACCTACATGGTGGCCTACAACTGGTCGATCCTGCTGCAGACGCTGATCGCCCTCGCCGTCGCCCTGGTGATCGCAACCGGCCTGCTGCCGCGCCAGGCGGCGCTGCTGCTGCAGGCGGTCACGGCCGTGGCCATCATCTGGTACCTGTGGTTCATGGCCCGGCACGGGCTGGAGGTGGGGCCGCTGATGGCCTCAGGCGTCGTCACCGTCGACGTCGCGCTCGCCCTGCTCATCGACAACATGCGCGACGGGCTGGGCTGAGGGGTAGCTGACGGCGGTGAGGTAGAGCCCGTGCGGCGGCGCCGACTGGCCGGCGGCCGCGCGGTCGCGGGCAGCCAGGATCGCCGCCATGGCGGCGGCCGGACGGCGGCCGACGCCGATCTCGGCGAGGGTGCCGACCATGATGCGCACCTGGTTGTGAAGGAAGCTGCGGGCGGCGGCGCGGATGTGGATCTCCTCGCCCGCCGCCTCGACATCCAGCCGGTCGAGCGTGCGCAGCGGCGATTTCGCCTGGCACTGCGCCGCACGGAAGCTGCTGAAATCGTGCCGGCCCAGCAGCTGGGCGGCGGCGGCCCGCATGGCCGCGAGGTCGTGCGGGCGCGGGCGGAACCACACCCGTCCCTCGTCCAGTGCCGGGCGGGCGGGCCGCACCAGGATGCGGTAGAGATAGGCGCGCCCGGTCGCCGAGAAGCGGGCGTTGAAGCCATCGGCCACCGCTTCGGCCGCCAACACCACCACCGGATCGGGGCGCAGATGGAAGTTCAGCGCCTCGCGCAGCACCCGCGGCTCGCGCGGCCGGGCGAGGTCGAGATGGGCGACCTGCGCCAGGGCATGCACGCCGGCATCGGTGCGCCCGGCCGCCACCAGCGTCACCGTCTCGCCGAAGGCGGCGCCGACCGCCGCCTCCACGGCGCGCTGCACCGTCGGCAGATCGCCCTGGCGCTGCCAGCCGGCGAAGGGCCGGCCGTCATATTCGAGCGTCAGCCGGTAGCGGGGCAATCCAGCACCTGCCCGGCCGCGACCGGAAAGCCGCGCAGCAGCTCGCCAGCCGCCATCGCCGCCCGGCCGGGACGCTGGGCGGCAAGGATGCGCAAGGCCCCCTTGCCGCAGGCGACCAGGAAGCGGTCATCCAGCACCGTGCCAGGGGCGGCCACAGGAGAGGCGGCCCCGGCAGAGGCGGCAGCCACTTCCGGCACCGCCTCCAGCACCTTCAGCCGCTCGCCGCCGATCTCAAGGAAGGCGCCGGGAAACGGCGTGAAGGCGCGGATCCGGCGGTCCAGCAGCGCGGCGTCCAGCCGCCAGTCGATCCGCCCCTCCGCCCGTTCCAGCTTGCGGGCATAGGTCACGCCCTCGTCCGGCTGCGGCACCGGCGCCAGCCCGGCCGCCACGGCACGCACCGCATCGGGCAGCATCGCCGCGCCAAGGGCGGCCAGCCTGTCATGCAGGCTGCCGCCGGTCTCCCGCGCGGCGATCGCGATGGCGCGGCGGGCGTAGACCGGGCCGGTGTCGAGCCCGGCTTCCATGCGCATCAGGCAGATGCCGGTCTCGGCATCGCCAGCCTCGATCGCCCGCTGGATCGGCGCCGCCCCGCGCCAGCGCGGCAGCAGCGAGGCATGGACGTTGAGGCAGCCGAGCCGCGGCGCCTCCAGCACCGCCCGCGGCAGGATCAGCCCATAGGCCGCGACCACGGCCAGGTCGATCGCCGGCACCGCCAGCCCCGTCGCCCCCTTCAGGCTGGCCGGCGTGAACACCGGGATCGCATGGTCGAGCGCCAGGCGATGCACCGGCGAGAGCTGCTCCCTGTGGCCGCGCCCGGCGGGGCGGGGCGGCTGGGTGTAGACGGCGGCGATGTCGAAACCGGCGGCGATCAGGGCGGCAAGGCTGGGAACCGCGAAATCCGGCGTGCCCATGAACACCAGGCGCAACGCCGCGGCAGCGCTCACGCGGCCCCCTGCTCCATCAGGCGCTTCTGCTTCACCAGCTTGCGCAGGATCATGTTCCGCCGCAGCGCCGAGACGTGATCGACGAACAGGATGCCGTCGAGATGGTCGATCTCGTGCTGCAGGCACACCGACAGCACCCCCTCGGCATAGACCTCCCGGCGCTCCCCGTCGCGGTCGAGATAGCGCACCGTCACCTCGGCCGGGCGCACCACATCGGCATAGTGCTCGGGCAGCGACAGGCAGCCTTCCTCCCAGGTCTTGTCGTGATCGGAGACCTTCACGATCTCGGGGTTGACCATCAGCAGGGGCGACCGCGCAGCCCCCTCCCGGGCCACATCGGCCACGATCACCCGGCGGCTGTCGCCCACCTGCGGGGCGGCCAGCCCGATGCCATTGCGGGCATACATGGTGTCCAGCATGTCGTCGAGCAGCCGGCGCACGCCGTCATCCACCACCGCCACCGGGCGGCATTTCACCTTGAGGCGCGGGTCGGGCGCGATGACGAGCGGAAGGACGGCCATGCCGGGACACTCCTGGAAAGGCTGATCCGCGCAGATAGGCGTGCAGCCGGTCGCCGTCAAGCGGCCGGGCATGCTAGACAGGCAGGCATGACGATCGTCGAGAGCCTATTGGTGCTGCTGGCCGCCCTTCTGGGCGGCGGGCTGGTGTTCGTGCTGCTGCGCCTGCGCGCCGGCGGGCCGCGCAGCGATCCGCTGGCCGAGGCGGTGGCGCAGCTCGCCGGCCGGCTGGACCAGATGGCCCAGGCCCAGGCTGCCCAGCAGGCGGAGGTCGGCCGGCTGCTGAACGAGGGGCTGGACCGCACCGCCCAGTCAACCCGCGCCAGCCTGGCCGACCTGCAGGCGCGGCTGGCCGTGATCGATGCCGCCCAGGCCCGCATCGGCGACCTGTCGAAGCAGGTGGTGGGGCTCCAGGACATCCTGTCGAACAAGCAGGCGCGCGGCGCCTTTGGCGAGGTGCAGCTCGAAAACCTAGTGCGCCAGATCCTGCCGCCCTCGGCCTATGCCTTCCAGGTGCAGATCGGCAGCGGCCGGCGGGTCGACTGCCTGCTGCAGCTGCCGAACCCGCCGGGCCCCATCGCCATCGACGCCAAGTTCCCGCTGGAAGCCTGGTACGCCCTGCGGGACGCCGGCGACGATGCCGCCCGCATCGCCGCCCGCCGGCTGCTGGCGCAGGCGGTGCTGAAGCATGTCCAGGACATCGCCCAGCGCTACATCGTGCCGGGCGAGACGGCAGAGTCGGCGCTGATGTTCCTGCCCTCGGAGGCGGTCTATGCCGAGCTGCATGCCAGCCTGCCGGAGGTGGTGGAGAAATCCTGGACCTACCGGGTGTGGATCGTGTCGCCGACCACGCTGATGGCCACCCTCAACACCGTGCGCGCGGTGCTGAAGGATGTGCAGATGCGCGAACAGGCCGGCCTGATCCAGAAGGAGGTGGCGCTGCTGCTGCAGGACATGGGCCGGCTGAACGAGCGCGTCGGCAAGCTGTCGCAGCATTTCCGCCAGGCCAGCGACGATATCCGCCAGATCGAGATCTCGACCGAGAAGGTGATCCGGCACGCCAACCACATTGGCGAGGTGCAGCTCTCCCCGCCGCCGGCGCCGGCGCCGGGCGTGCTGCCCAAGGGCTAGGCTGCGGCGCTGCGGCGCATGTCGAGGTGGGGGATGCCGTCCTCCAGGTATTCCGGCGCGATCGCGGCGAAGCCGAAGCCCTCGTAGAAGGCGCGCAGATGGGACTGGGCGGCTAGCTCGATCGGCACCGCGCCGAAGCGCCTGCCGATCTCGCCAATGGCCGCCGCCATCACCTGCCGGCCGAGGCCGGCCCCGCGCCGCGCCGGCGAGGTCACCACCCGGCCGATGCGGGCGCGGCCGGCGGCATCGGGCGCGAACAGCCGGGCATAGCCGGCCAGCAGCGCAGCTTCGCGCAGGGTCAGGTGCAGGGCCTCGGGGTCGCGGCCATCGATCTCCTGGAATGGGCAGCTCTGCTCGACCACGAACACCGCGCAGCGCAGCGCCAGGATGTCGTGCAGCTCGCCGGCCGTCAGCTCGGCAAAGGGCCGGCACGCCACGATCACCCGGCCGGCCCCCACAGCTGGCGCGCCGTCATGTCCTGGGCCACCAGCAGCACGTCGTTGCGGCTGAAGCGGTCGGCCAGGAAATGCAGGAACCAGGCGTTCTGGTAGGCCGCGTTCACGCAATGCGCCACCAGGGTCTGGTCCTTGCGGTTCTCGGCGAGGAACAGGAAAGGATAGTGCTGGGCGATGTCCTCGACCCATGGCCGGTTGAAGCGCGGATCGATCGGCTGGGCCAGCCCCTGGCGGAAGATCTCATAGGACAGGGCCATCTGCTCATTGGCCGAGCGCGGGTTCTCGCCGTGCGTGTCGTAGACCTGGCGCAGGAAGGGGGCGTGGTGGGGCTTCAGGACCAGGACCCCGGTATTTGTCATATCGGCGGCATCGTCCGGCAGGCCGGCCAGCGCGTAGCGCTCGGCCACGCTCGGCCCGCGTTCGCCCTGGAACCAGCCTTCGCCATGCCAGAATACCCGGTTCCAGCGGTTGTCCAGCCCCTCGCCCGTGCCCATGGCATGCAGGTGGCTGACCACGCCGATGCCGGGCCCAGGTGCTGCGCCGGCGATGCAGGGGGCGGTGTGGTGGTTGATCAGGATGTCGGCATCGACCCACACCACGTCGTCATGGGCGGCCAGCGCCGGATGCTCCAGGATCAGCAGCTTCTGCCAGTGGGGCGAGCGCTCGGCCGCGCGCGGGGTGGGGTCCACCGGGCGGTCGATCGGCACGATGTCATAGCCGTGGCGGGCGGCGTATTTCGCCCAGGAGCCCGCGAACACCTGCAGCCACATGCGCTGATAGGCCTCGCCGATCACCAGCGTGACCAGCGCCTTGCGGCGGACGCCCAGCTCAGAGCCCCGGCAGGATGAGGCAGCCGCAGGCCGGGCAGGTGAGCGCCGCCAGGATCGCCTGCCGGCGTTCCGGCGGCAGCGGCTTCTCGCCCAGGATCGCCGCCGCCTCGTCGAGCAGCCGCGCATGGTCGGCCTGGGGCCCGCAGGCGGCGAGGTACTGCCCGGCCACCGCGGCCGGGGCCGGTTCGATCGACAGCGCGGCGGCCGGGCGGCCGGCGGCGGCGGTGCCCGCCAGCGCCAAGCCGGCGATCAGGCGTCTGCGGCTGAACATGGCGCCACTATAGGTCAGGCCGTCCCGGCGAGGCAACCGACCAGGGATGCGGCAAGCCCGCGCATCATCGTGAAATAGGCATCGGGGCCCTCGGGGATGCCGGCGCCCAGCCCGTCGAGCACGCCGCTGCGCACCGTCGTGCCCTTGACCAGGGTATCCAGCACCGCCGGCTTCACCTGCGGCTCGGCGAAGGCGCAGACCGCGCCACGCTCGCTGAACAGCTTGCGCAGCTCGCTGAGGCGCTTTGCCCCCGGCGCACGCTCAGGGCTGACGGTGATCGAACCCGCGGCGGCAAGGCCATAGCGCGCCTCGAAATACTGGTAGGCATCGTGGAACACCACGTAGCGGCGCGTGCGCACCGGCGCCAGCGTGGCGGCAAGCTCGGCGTCGAGCGCGGCCAGCCGCTGCTTGAGCGCCCCGGCATTGGCGGCATAGCGGGCGGCCCCTTCCGGATCGGCCCGGCCGAGCGCCGCGGCAATGGCATCGGCCAGCACCATGGCGCGCTGCGGGTCCTTCCAGACATGGCCGTCGCGCTCGTCCGCGGCATCCTTGCCGTGCGCGTGGCTGTGGCCATGGCCGTGATCATGCGCGCTCCAGATGCCGCCCTCGCGGCTGTCCAGCACATCGAGCCCCGGCACGTCCAGCAGGGCCACCGCCTTCGCCCTGTGCGTCGCCATGGTCTTCACCAGCGGCGTTTCGATCGGCGCGCCGATCCAGAACACCAGATGCGCCTCCGCCAGCGCCTTGGCATCCGACGGCTTCAGGGAATAGCTGTGTTCCGATGCGGTGGCGGGGACCAGCAGCCGGGGCTTGCCGCGCCCCTCCATAACCGCCGACACCAGGGAGTGTATCGGCTTGATCGAGGCCACCACCTTCGGCGCATCGGCCGCCGCCGCGGCAAGAGGCAGCAATGCGGCAAGCGATATGGACATGAGGCGGATCAGCATGGTTCTCTCCAGCGACTCGGAGATGATGTTATACTGTTGCAAATGAGGAGAGTCGAGATGCCCGATCTCCCAGCCCGCGAGCCGGTGGCGGATCATGACCATGCCGCCTGCGTGCGCACCGCGATAGATCGCGCCGGCGCGCTGTGCCTGCGCAACGGGGCAAGGCTTACGCCGCTGCGCCGCGAGGTGCTGGAGATCGTCTGGCGCGGCCACCGGCCGGTCGGCGCCTATGAGGTGCTGGCGGCGCTCGGCCGCAGCCGCCAGCGGGCCGCCCCGCCCACGGTCTACCGCGCCCTCGACTTCCTGATGGAGCAGGGGCTGGTGCACCGCATCGAATCGCTGAACGCCTTCATCGGCTGCGACCGGCCGGGCCATGAGCATCGCGGCATGTTCCTGCTCTGCGAGGGCTGCGGGCAGGCGACCGAGATCGAGGACCCGGGCCTTCTCGCCCAGCTCAGCGCCCGGGCGGCCGCCGCCGGCTTCGCCCCGCGCCGGGTGACCATCGAGGTGGGCGGTCACTGCGCCGCCTGCCGGCAGCCGGCATGACCATGCCGCTGATCGAGGCGCGCGGCCTCGGCTTCCGGCGCG
>CAZEQG010000102.1:2231-8589 GCA_964514295.1 uncultured Alphaproteobacteria bacterium | reverse complement strand
CCGCCGCCCCGGCGCTGCCCCGCGGCACCGCCAGCGGCCTGGCACCCGGGCGCTTCCGCGAATGGCTGTCGGGAGACCACCGATGACCGGCCTTCCCGCCGCCACGCCGGTTGCCCTCGGCCTGGTGATCGACCTCGATTCCTGCGTCGGCTGCCATGCCTGCGCGGTGAACTGCAAGGAATGGAACGCCGGCGGCCTGTCGGCCCCGCTGGCCGAGGACCAGCCCTATGGCCCCGATCCCTCGGGCGTATGGTTCAACCGCATCCATGCCTTCGAGGCGGTGGCGGACGACGGGGCCGCCAAGACCGTGCATTTCCCGAAATCCTGCCTGCACTGCGCCGATGCGCCCTGCGTGACCGTGTGTCCGACCGGCGCCAGCTACAAGCGGGCGGAGGACGGCATCGTGCTGGTCAACCCCGACACCTGCATCGGCTGCAAGCTGTGCTCCTGGGCCTGTCCCTATGGCGCGCGCGAGTATGACGAACAGGCCGGCGTGATGAAGAAGTGCACGCTGTGCGTCGACCGCATCTACAACGAGGCGCTGCCGGAGGACATGCGGGTGCCGGCCTGCGTGTCGACCTGCCCGACCGGCGCCCGCCACTTCGGCGACCTCGGCGATCCGCAATCCGGGGTGTCGAAGCTGGTGGCGGCGCGCGGCGGCTTCGACCTGATGCCCGAGCAGGGCTGCCGGCCGACCAACAAGTACCTGCCGCCGCGCCGCCACGAGGCTGCCGCGGCACCGGTGGCGGGCGAGGGGCTCGCCGCCCTGATCGCCCGCTGGGCGGCGCGGGTGTTGGGCCGGGCGGGCGGCCAGACATGAGCCGCTAGCCCATGCATCCGGCCAAATCCGTCATCGCCTTCACCACCCTTTCGGGGGCCGGCTACGGCATGCTGTTCCTGCTCGGCCTCGGCTTCGTGCCCGAGCAGCCGGCGCTGCGCCTTCTCGCCTTTGCCGCCGCCTTCGCGCTGATCGGCGGCGGGCTGCTGTCCTCCACCCTCCATCTCGGCCATCCCGAGCGGGCCTGGCGGGCGCTGTCGCAATGGCGCACGAGCTGGCTGTCGCGCGAGGGGGTGCTGGCGCTGTGGTGCTTCCTGCCGGGCGGGGCCTATGGCGCCTTGTGGGTGTTCGCCGGCGCCGCCCCCGCCTGGCTCGGCTGGCTGACGGCGCTGTCGGCCGCCGCCACCGTCCATGCCACCGGCATGATCTATGCCGTGCTGAAGCCGGTGCATCACTGGCACACGCCGCTGACGCCGCTGTGCTATCTGGCCCTGGCGCTGGCGAGCGGTGCCACGGCGCTGGCCGCCCTGCTGCCCGACCCGGCGCTGGCGCGGACAGCCATGCTGGCGCTGGCGGCCGGCCTGATCCTGAAGGGCGCCTACTGGTGGCGGGCTTTCGCCGGCGCCTCCCCCTCGACGCCGGAGAGCGCCACCGGCCTTGGCTTCCTCGGCCGGGTGCGCCTGATCGAGGGGCCGCACACGCAGTCGAACTATCTGCTGCGCGAGATGGGCTTCCGCATCGCCCGGCAGCACGCCGCCGCATTGCGGGTGGCGGCGATGCTGGGGCTGGGCCTGGCGGTGCCGGCGCTGCTGCTGGAGGCGGGCTGGGCGGCGCTGATTCTGGCGGTCGCCGGGGTGGTGGCCGAGCGCACACTGTTCTTCGCCGAGGCGCGCCACGCGGTCACGCTCTACTACGGCGCCCCCAGCGCCTGACCGGGCCTGAGCCAGGCCCGCAGGGCCAGCGCCGTGATGATGCTGACCGCCGCCGCGAAGATCGTGTCGCTGAGGAAATGCCCGCCCTGGGCGATGCGCGCGAAGCCCATCAGCGCCCCGAAGGCCAGCGCCGCCCCGACCGCGTAGGGGCGCAGGGCCGGCGGCGCCAGCAGGGCCGGTGCGACGGTCCAGAAGCCCAGCGCCGCATGCCCCGACATGAAGGAGCAGTTGTCGTCGCACTGGCCGCTCATCACCCAGGCCGGCGTGAAGGCGCGCTCGCCGCCGAATTCGGCGATGGTCGATGGCCGGGCGCGGCCCCACTGGTCCTTGAACAGCACATTGACCAGCAGGCCGGGGCCGATCGCCAGGCTGCCGGCCAGATAGGCCACCACCCGCCCGTCGACGCCAAGGAAGCGCTGCCGGAACGCCAGCCCCGCCAGCCACAGCAGCAGGGCATAGGCGAGGCCGCCGAACAGGATCGGCGGCACGCCCAGGCGCAGGAACTGCAGGAAGGGGTGATAGCGCAGGTAGAAGCCGTCCTCCGGCCGCCACAGCAGCGCGCTGACCCACAGGTCGGGCTGGGGAAAGGCCACGCTCGCCACCACCAGCGCCAGCAGCCCCCAGGCCAGCCCTTCGCGCCCCGGCCGCGGCATGCCGACCCGCCACCTCACCGGCCGTAGCCCTTGAAGCCATCCAGGCGGTAGAGCCTGAGCTCGCGGGTCAGCCCGGGGTTGACCTTCGTTTCGACGGTGCCTAGAAATCCGGCCGCGGCAAAGCGCGCCGCCAGGTGCCCGGCATCGGGGAAACGGGTGACCAGCAGGAAACTCTCGCCGCGATGACGCTCAAGGTCGGTCGTGAGCTCGAAGTGATCCTTGATGCGGCCGTCATGGTTCCACTTCACCGCCCGCAGGGACTCCGGCCGCAGGTAGTAGGTCAGGCTCGCCATCAGCTCGCGATCGTCGAACAGCAGCCTGAGGTCGGGGTGCTGGCGGTGCACCGCCGCCACGGCGGCGGCGGTGGCGGGCCAGGCGCGCACCCGCTTGAAGGGGTCGCGCGGGCCGCTGGCCGGATGGCCGGCCGCCGTCGCCAGCCCGTCGCCGCCATAAAGGGCGAGGGCCGCCAGGATATGCAGGGCGACGCTCGTCCGCAGCAGCCACACCCTGCCTTCGAAGGCCCAGGCCGCGACCAGCAGCGTGCCGGCGACATAGGCCGGCGCCGCCCAGTTGGCATTGGCCCGCGACAGGAAGCTCTGCACCGTGATCGCGGCAAGATAGGGCAGCGCCAGCAGCAGCAGGTAGGACATGCGCGGATCGCCCCAGGCCCGCCGCGAGGCCGCCGCCGCCAGCAGCGCCAGCAGGGCGAGCGGCCCGAAGACCCCGGCCTGGGAGGCCAGGAACTCGGCCAGGTGATCGGCATGGAACAGCGGCCCGCCGAGATTGGCGTTGGCGCCGGTATGCTGGATGGTGGCAAAGCCGTGCGCGAGGTTCCAGGCGAGGTTCGGCGACAGCACCGCCAGCGCCAGGGCCGCCGCCAGCCAGAAGCCGGCCGGCAGGCCGCGCCGCTGCCACAGGAGCCAGGCGGCCAAGCAGGGCAGGAAGGCGAGCATGGCGTATTTCGCCAGCATGCCGAGCCCGACCGCCAGGCCGAGCGCGACCCACCAGCCCCGGCCGGCACCCTCGCCCGCCCGCCAGCCCGCCAGCAGCGCCGCCGCCCAGCAGGTGAGCAGCAGCGGATCGGTCGACACCAGCATCGACGAGAAGGAAACACCCGGCATCGCCAGCCACAGCGCCGCCGCCCAGGCGCCGACCGCCGGGACAAAGATGCGGGAGCCGGCGGCGTAGAGGATCAGCGCCGTCGCCCCATGGGCAAGCGGGGAGGACAGGCGCACGCAGGCCTCCCCCTCGCCGCACAGCGCGGTCGAGGCGGCGATCGCCCAGGCGACCAGCGGCGGCTTGGAAAAGTAGCCCCAGTCGGGGGTCAGCGACCACAGCCAGTATTGCGCCTCGTCGAAGGACAGCGACAGCGGGCTTGCCGCCAGCACGCCAAGGCGCAGCAGCGTGACCGCGGCCACCATGCCGGCGACCGGCCAGAACAGCGCGGGCGATGTCAGCCTGGACATGGGATGGCCCGCCGCAGAACGCCAAAAAGCCGTCCATCGCCGATGGACGGCCCGCGTGGCATCCGGGCGCGCGCGGCCATGAGGGGCCGGCGCGGCGGGATCAGAAGCCCTCGCGCTCCAGGCGCTTGCGCAGCAGCTTGCGATGCCGGCGCACAGCCTCGGCCTGTTCGCGCGCGCGCTTCTCGGACGGCTTCTCGTAGTTCCGGCGCAGCTTCATCTCCCGGAAAATGCCTTCCCGCTGCATCTTCTTCTTCAGCGCCCGAAGAGCCTGATCGACATTGTTGTCGCGAACGATGACCTGCACGCCTGCTCCTTCCATCCGGCCGACAAACGCCAAACCGACCGGGCGCGAGCTTCTATCACGCGCGTCCGGTCCTGTGAAGCCCTGTCGAACGGCGCTTCATTCGCCATTCGAACCCCTTTTTACCAGACCGCGCCGGGCCGTTCCAGCCCGCTATTTCGCCCGCAGATCCGGCCATTTCGCGTCGGCGCGGCGGAGATAGCCGGGGATGTCCTTCTCCCAGTCCTTCTGTACCGACAGGCTGTAGTTCAGGTAGAGCCGGCCGTCCACGATCCGCCAGGCATTGGGGTCGATGTCGACCTTGTAGCCCTGGGCGACGCCATAGGCGCAGAAGCCACCATACTGGGGAATGTATTTCGCCGGCTCGGCCCGGAACCGGTCGCGGTTGGCGGCACTGGCAAAGCGCCAGGTCGCCCCTTCCGCCTCGGCGGTGAATTCGGGGCTGCCGCGCACCGGCCGGGCCTCGGTGAAATAGGCAACGACATCGTAGCCCTTCACCGCCACCCCGCCCGACTGGTTGAGCGGCGAGGCGGCCGCGGCGGGGCCGGCGAACACGGCCAGGATCAGGGCGAGGAACTGGGCGATCATGTCGGCACTCCCGTGGCGGCCTGCTCCGCCTCAGATGCGCCGGCCAGGCGCTCACCGCAACTCAAGCGCGCGCGATCCGGCCCGTGATCGCGCCGGCTAGCCGGCCGCCCGGGCCGGCGGGGGGCCCAGCGGGGCCTGGGCGGCAAAGGCGCCGGTATAGGGCTTGGCGCGCGGCCAGTCATAGGCGATGCGCTTGGAGGTCGCGAGGCCCAGCCCCGCCAGCGCTTCGACAAGCTTCACCGCCACCGTGACACCGTCGAGCGCCACCACCCCGGTCTCCGCGGTCAGCCGGCGGGCAAGCTCGACCATGCCGGCGCAGCCCAGCAGCACCACCTCCGCCCCGTCCTCGGCGGCCGCCCGCTCGACCTCGCGCTTCACCTTGTCGGATGCCCCGGAATGCGGGTCCTCCAGCTCCAGCACCGGCACACCGGCGGCGCGCACGCTCTTCAGCAGGTGGTGGAAGCCGTACTTGCGCGCCAGATCGTGCTGCACCGGCACCGAGCGCGGCAGGGTCGAGATGACGCTGAAGCCCTTGCCCAGGATCGCGGCCGCATGCATCGCCGCCTCGCAGATGCCGACCACCGGCCCGCGGGCGATCTCGCGCGCCGCCTCGAGGCCGGGGTCGCGGAAGCAGGCGATGACATAGCCGTCGAAGCCCTCGGCCTCGCCGGCGCGGATCAGCTCCAGCATGCCGGGCACGCAATAGGCGGAGTCGTACTGGCTTTCGATCGATACCGGCCCCTTGTCGGGCTGGCGCGTCACCACCTCGGTGCCGGGGGCGGCCGCCGCCGCGGCGGCATGGCCGATGCTGTCGGTCATCGAGCGGGTGGTGTTGGGGTTGATCACCAGGATCTTCATCGGCGGGCCTTCCTGCAGGTGCGCGGGGCGTGCGAGGCTGCCAGCCTATCCCGCCACGCAGGAGCCCGGAACCCCGTGCCCACCGTCTACCAGATCGATGGCATCACCCCGGTGGTGCATCCCGGCGCCTTCGTCCACCCCAGCGCCGTCCTGATCGGCGACGTGATCATCGAGGACGGGGCCTATGTCGCGCCGCTGGCGGCGCTGCGCGGCGATTTCGGCCGGATCCTGGTGGGGCGCGGGGCCAATGTGCAGGACTGCTGCGTCATGCACTGCTTTCCCGGCGCCGACTGCGTGATCGAGGAGGACGGCCATATCGGCCA
This sequence comes from uncultured Alphaproteobacteria bacterium, assembly GCA_964514295.1. Classification (GTDB taxonomy): domain Bacteria; phylum Pseudomonadota; class Alphaproteobacteria; order CAZEQG01; family CAZEQG01; genus CAZEQG01. The sequence continues at coordinate 2,690 of CAZEQG010000102.1, read as the reverse complement.
TGGCGTGGTGCTGCATGGCTGCCGGGTTGCGCGCGGCGCGCTGGTCGGCATGAACTCCGTGGTGATGGATGGCGCAGTGATCGGCGAGCAGGCCTTCGTGGCCGCCATGTCCTTCGTGAAGTCGGGCTTTGCGGTGCCGCCGCGCACGCTTGTGGCGGGCGTGCCGGCGAAGGTGGTGCGCGATCTGAGTCAGGACGAGATGGACTGGAAGCAGCTCGGCACCCTCGACTACCAGGACCTGGTGCGCCGCAGCCATGCCAGCCTGCGCGCCGTCGAGGCCCTGCCGGCCATCGAGCCCGGCCGGCCGCGCTTCAGCACCGGCCGCGCCCTGCCCAAGCGGCGGTAGCCCCCGCCGGCACGGGTCAGGCCGCCGCCCGCCAGGCCTTCTCGTGCAGGAAGAACACTACCGTGTTCACCGCCGGCTCGATCAGCGCCACGCCCGAGGCGATGGCAACCGAG
>CAZEQG010000102.1:0-2221 GCA_964514295.1 uncultured Alphaproteobacteria bacterium | reverse complement strand
CGCATCTTCAGAGAGAAGTGCAGCACGGCGAAGGTGATGGTCTTCATGAGGTCGCGGGTCATGGCCGTCTCTCTAAATTGCGAGTAATTCGCATCTTCAGAGAAGATAGGAGCCCCGCCGGACCTGCGCAAGGGGCGAAGGAAGGGAGCCGCCGGCGCCGCCGCAGCCGGCCGGCGCGATCAGGGCCGGCTCGGCGGCTCAGCGTCGCCGGGACCGAGGGCGCGCTGCATCAGCACCGAATCGACCCAGCGCCCGTGCTTGAAGCCGACCGCCTTCAACACCCCGACCGGGGTGAAGCCAAGGGCGGCATGAAGCCCGATCGAGGCGGCGTTGCCGCTGTCGCCGATCACCGCCACCATCTGGCGGAAGCCCAGCGCCTCGGCACGCTCCAGCAGGGCCGCCAGGAGCGCCCGCCCGATGCCGCGCCCGGCCATTCCCGGCGCCAGATAGATCGAATCCTCCAGCGTGTTCCGGTAGGCCCGGCGCGGCCGGTAGGGCCCGGCATAGGCATAGCCGGCGACGGCACCCTGCCATTCGGCCGCCAGATAGGGCAGCCCCGCCTCGACCAGCGCCTGGCGGCGGCGCGCCATCTCCTCGACCGGCGGCGGCTCCTCCTCGAAGCTGGCATAGCCGGTCAGCACGTGATGGGCATAGATGGCCTGGATCGCCGGCAGGTCCGCCTCGCCGGCAGGGCGCACCACAGGGCTCATTCGGCCGCCTGCCGCAGGCCGCCGGCGGCATGGGCGGCGATCTCCGCCAGGAGGTTGCGCATGTCGTCTGTCACCCGGGTCATTCCCGCTCCCCGCTCGATCGTCTCTTCATCCATGTAGAGGCCCCGCGCCAGCTCGATCTGGATCGCCTCCACCCCGTGGCGCGGCCGGCCATAGTGCCGCGTGGTCCAGCCCCCGGCATAGGGCACGTTGCGCCCCACCCGGTAGCCCTGGGCGCGCAGCCGCGCCTCGCACAGGTCGATCAGCTCGGCCGAGCAGGTGGTGGCGAAGCCGTCGCCCAGGATCACGTCCGGCGCCCCGCCCGCCCCCGCCCCCCGGGCCGCCGCCGGCATCGAGTGGCAGTCGACCAGCACCACCCGCCCGAAGCGGTCGCGCATCCACTCGACGAGCCCGGCCAGGGCGGCGTGATAGGGGCGGTAGCAGCGCTGGATCCGGCGCAGCGCCTCCTGCACCGGCAGGCGCCCGGCATAGACCGCGGCACTGCCGGCGGTGACCCTGGCGATGGTGCCGAGCCCGGCCACCACCCGCGGCGTGCGCGGATTGGCATAGGCCGGCAGCGGCTCGCGGAACATCTCGGGGTCGAGTTCGTAGGCCTCGCGGTTCACGTCCACATAGACCCGCGGGAACAGCGCGGCGATGAAGCCGAGGCCGAGCGCCGGGGCGTCCTGGAACAGCTCGTCGACGAAGGCGTCCTCGCTGCGCCTGAGGCTCAAGGGGTCGAGCGCCACCTGGCGCAGGAACTCCGGCGGATAGACCCGCCCGCTGTGCGGCGAGGCCACCACCACCGGCGCCCGCGCCGGCCTCGGCCGCAGCAGGCGGTAGGGCGGATCGGGCAGCGGCGCGCGGATCAGGTCACCCTCGTCCATGCTGGCAAAGGGGCCAGTTGCGGCACGGGGTTGTCAAGGGGCCGGCTCGATGCTAAACGCCGCCATCCGACCGGCCGTTCCCCCCGAACGGCGCCGGCAGGGCGCGTAGCTCAGCGGTAGAGCACTACGTTGACATCGTAGGGGTCACAAGTTCGATCCTTGTCGCGCCCACCACCTTACCCATTAATATAGTTGGAGTTTCCGGGGTTCTCACTTGGTTCTCCGAGGGCCGGACTGCGTTGTGTTGCCAGATGTTGCCACGGGAGCCGCCTCAGCGTTCTCGTCCTGTCCAGCGAGCGGCAACTCGAACACGGCCTTACGCCGCGCCTCGATCTGCGGATTCAGTTAGACCTTTCGCGTGACCTTCGATCCGCGAGCGGGGCCAAGCAGGGTTTGCAGCGTGGTCTCCTCTATTCCCCTCTCGGCTTGCCACGTGGCGTACGCCTTCCGGAGCATGTGGGGCGTCAGGTGCATGGGCTTGCCGTTGCGCTCGACCCCGGCGCCCGTGACAGCGGTCTTGAGAGCCTTGCGGAAGTTGTCGATGGGCTTCCCGTCCTTGCGACCTGGTCTGAACCGCCCCGGGTTTTCCGGAGGCTCCGAACCTTGAGGAGGTGGAGCGATGAC
>CAZEQG010000101.1:0-8666 GCA_964514295.1 uncultured Alphaproteobacteria bacterium | reverse complement strand
GGCGTGCTGCCGGCCGAACGCCAGCTTGCCGCCGACTTCCAGGTGAAGCGGCACCAGCTCAGGCGCGCCCTCGGCGTGCTGCGCGAGGGCGGCGAGATCGAGCGCCCGGTGCGGGCGCGCCGGGGGGCGGTGCCGGGCTTCAGTACCGAGGCGCTGGTCGCCAACACCAACCCGCTGGAGATCATCGAGCTGCGCATCGCGATCGAGCCTTCGCTGGCGCGGCTGGCGGCGCTGCGCGCCTCGCCGGCCGAGATCGCCCTGCTGCAGCGGCAGATGGCGGCAACCCGCGCCGGCGATCACAGCCGCGAGGCCGACATCGCCTTCCACCGGGTGATCGCCACGGCGGCCCGCAACAATCTGGCGGTCGCCGTCCACGATCTGCTGCGCGCCATTGGCACCGATACCAGGCTGCAGCTTTCCCGCGTGCTCCAGCAGCGCGAGACCGAGCATCACCAGGCGATCGTGGATGCCATCGCGGCGCGCGATCCCGATGCGGCCGAGCACAGCATGCGCTATCATCTGGTGGCCGTGCAGCAGCGCATCCTCGACGGCCTGCCGGCCAGCGCCGCCTCCGCCGCCTGAACCCCGAAAGGCCCCTGCAATGGATGCCGCCGACCCTGCCGCCGTCGATGCCGCCGCCTTCCGCGCGGCGATGCGCCAGCCGGCCAGCGCCGTGGCCATCATCGCCGCCGGCGCGCCTGGCGGGCGTACCGGCATGACCGCGACGGCGGTGTGCTCGCTGTCGGATTCGCCGCCCTCGCTGTTGGCTTGCGTGAATCGCGGCACCTATTCCTTCGGCGTGATCCGCTCGGCGCGCTGCTTCAGCGTGAATTTCCTGTGCGTCGACCAGGTGGCGCTGGCCGAGGTGTTCGCCGGCCGCACGCCGCGCGTGGGCGAAGCCCGCTTCGATGCCGGGCTCTGGCATACCGGCGCCACCGGGGCGCCGATCCTGGGGCGCAGCCTGGCCACCTTCGATTGCCGGCTGGAGGCCGAGTTCGAGCATGCCACCCACACCATCTTCATCGGCGCCGTGGTGGCGGTGCATGGCGGCACCGACAGGGCGGGGCTGATCTATGGCCAGGGCGCCTTCCAGCGTGCCGCCCCGATCGAGGCCGCCGCCGACTGACCGCCGGCGGCGCCCGGCCTGTCACCCAGGCGGCGGATCGAGGCGGTTCATCGCCGGGTCGAGCGGCCACAGATAGGTGCTGGCGGGCGCGGTGCGCCGGGCCCATTCGGCGATCACCGCCTTGCCGGGAAGGGCGCGGCGCATCCGGGCATCGATCGCCGCCGGGTCCCAGTCGGCCAGCAGCCGGGCCAGCAGGGCGTCGCGCACCCCGGCATGGGCCGGCGAGGTGCCGAGGTCCAGCATCTCGCCCGGATCGGCGGCAAGGTCGAAGAGCTGCGGGCGGTAGCCATGGTAGTAGGCGAGCTTCCAGCGCCCCTGCCGGATCATGCGCTGGCGCACCGCCATGCCGCCGGTCCAGGCCGGGGTGTCGTCGGTGCAGTATTCGGCGAAGGTCTCGTCGATCCAGGGGGCATCGCCGTCCTGCGCCAGGGTCCACAGGCTGCGGCCATCGGCATCGGGCAGCAGCGGCGCGCCGGTGGCCGCCAGCATGGCCTGGGTCAGGTCCATCAGGTTCACCACCTGGCGCCGCCTTTCGCCCCGCGGCAGGCCGGGCCCGGCCAGGATCATCGGCACGCCGAGGCTCTCCTCGTAGAAGGTGTGCTTCCACCACAGCCCGCGCTCGCCGATCTGGTCGCCATGGTCGGAGGTGTAGACGACCAGCGTGTCACCGGCCGCCCCGCTCGCCTCCAGCGCGTCGAGCAGCTCGCCGACCATGCGGTCCAGCCGGTCGACCAGCCCGTAATAGGCGGCACGCGCGCGCATGCACTCCGCCTGGCTCACGGTATCGAGCCCGCGATTGGCCCGCCACCAGCCGATCCAGGGATGATCTTCGGCCGGCGGTGCCCGGCGCGGCGGCGGCACCCGGCCGGCATAGCGCGCATAGTCGTCCGGCGCGGCGACATAAGGCGCATGCGGCAGCATCAGCCCCACGGTCAGCGCAAAGGGCCGGCCGGCCGCCGCCAGCTCCCTCAGCACGGCGACGGCGGAGGCCATCACCGCCTCGTCCTTCACCTCATAGGCCGAGCGGCCGGGGCCGGATTTCGTGATGCCCTCCCGCCAGGGATCATTGGCCTTGTCGAGCACGCCGAGATCGTGGCGCGGGATGCCGAACCAGTTCGGACTGTGGTCGCCGATCTCGCGCCGGGCATAGCCGTGGAGCTGGTCCGGCCCCATGGCGTGCAGGCGCCCCACCAGCACCGGCGCCAGCCCGGCCGCCCCCAGCGCATGGCCGAAGGCGGGGATGTCGGAGGCGAGGTAGTCGGTGTTGGTCCAGCAGTCCTGGCGGAAGGCGTGGCGGGCGGTCAGCGCCGACATGCGGGCGGGCACGCAGATCGGCGAGGTGGCATAGGCGTTGTCGAAGGTCACGCCGCGGGCCGCCAGCCGGTCCAGGTTCGGCGTGCGCACCACGCCGTCGCCATAGCAGCCGGCCACATGCCGGGCGTGCTGGTCGGACAGGATGTGCAGCAGGTTCATGGGCGAGCCTTGGCCTTGCGTTCGCGCTGCCACTGGCTCCAGAAGGGCCACACCAGGAGGGCCGCCGAGATCGCCAGGAAGATCGCCGGCAGCGGGCGGGTGAAGATCGGCGTCCAGTCGCCGGCGGTCATCATCAGGCCGCTGCGCAGCTTGGCCTCGGCCAGCGGCGCCAGGATGAAGCCGATGACGAAGGGGCCGAGGGGCATCTTCGCCCGCTCCATGGCAAAGCCCAGCACGCCGAAGAACAGCATCGCCCACACCTCGAACATGCGCGAGTTGGAGGCAAAGACGCCGACCACGCAGAAGGCCATCACCACCGGCAGCACATAGTGCTTGGGCACCTGCATCAGCCGGCGCAGCGTGCCGGTCAAAAGCGTCATCAGGCAGAACATCGCCACGGTGGCCAGCAGGCAGGACGCGATGATGGCGTAGACCAGGTCCGGCCGCTGGGTGAACAGCAGCGGCCCCGGCTGCACGCCGTGGATCAGCATGGCGCTCATCAGGAACACGTCGATCACGCTGCCGGGAATGCCCATGGCGATCAGCGGGATCAGGGCGCCGCCGATGGTGGCGTTGTTGGCCGCCTCGGAGGCGACGATGCCCTCGGGCGCGCCGTTGCCGAAGCGCGCCGGATCGGAGGACAGGTTCTTGGTCACCGTATAGGCCACGACCGAGCCGACATTGGCGCCGATGCCCGGCAGGATGCCGATCCAGGTGCCGATCGCGGCGGAGCGCAGCAGGTTCCACTTCTGCGCCATCCAGTCAGCCCAGGCCATCACCTGCGGGCGGTCGTTATGGGCAATCACCTCGCCCTTCTCGCGGATCGACACGCAGTCGGCCAGCAGGGTGCCGACCGCGAAGGCCCCGACCAGCACCGGCAGCACGTCGAAGCCGCTGCCGAGCTGCCACCAGTCGAAGGTGAAGCGGGCGGTGCCGGTGTTGCTGTCGGTGCCGGGGAAGGCGAACAGCGCGCCCACGGCCCCGGCCAGCAGCCCCTTCAGCAGCGAGCCCTGGCTGACCGAGGCGATCAGCACCAGGGCCATCACCACCAGGGTGAAATATTCGAAGGGGCCGAAGCGGGTGGCCCAGATGCTGAGCGGCTCGGTGATGGTGGCAAGGGCCACCCAGGCAAACAGCGAGCCGAAGGCCGATGCCCCGACGCCGAGCGCGAGCGCCCGCCCGGCCTGGCCCTTCTTGGCCATCGGGTGGCCGTCGAAGGTGGTCATCACGTTCGAGGGCGTGCCCGGCATGCGCAGCAGGATCGCCGAGATCAGGCCGCCGGTGATCGAGCCGGTATACATCGCAACCAGCAGGATCATCGCGTCGACCGGCGCCATGTAGTAGGTGAAGGGCAGCGACAGCGCGATCAGCATGGAGCCGGTCAGCCCCGGGATCGCACCGACCACGATGCCGGCGCCGGTGCCGCCGACCAGCAGCAGCAGCGGCCAGGGCTGGAAGCAGTAGGCAAGCGCCGAAGCCAGGTCCATCAGGGCAGGTCCGTGACCAGGATCTTGGTGAACAGCAGGTGCAGCCCGATGCCCATCACCAGGCCGATGCCGCCTGCCGGCAGCCACAGCGCCCGACGGAACTCGCCGAGCAGCGCGATGGTGACGGTGAGGAAGGCGGCGGTAGCCAGCCAGTAGGGCAGCAGCGCCAGCGACAGCGCGCCAGCGTAGACGACGGTTGCCGCCAGCATCAGTGCCGCCGCCCAGGGCCGCGGTGCATAGCCAGGGTTGGCATTGGCGATGGCGCGGCCGGCCAGCAGGTTCCAGGCCCCCATACCGGCCATCGCCCCGGCCCCGGCGACGATGCCGCCGGCCAGCGCCAGCGGCACCGGCCGCGGCCCCATCGGCTCGAAATAGCCGTCGGGCAGGTGCCAGCCCTCGCGCAGGAAGGCGGCCCCCAGGACCACCAGCCCGGCGCCGGCCACCACCTCCCAGATGGCGGTGGCGCGGTCTACCGCCATCGGCCCGCTACTTCTGCGGCCGGGCGGCCTCTGCCACCGGCCGGACCGCGGCGAAGGTGTCGTCCAGGCTCTTGGCGAAGGCCGGGCCCTTGAGGAAGTCGCTGGAGGATGCCTGCTTCTTCATGATCTCGCGCATCGCCGGCAGGGCCATTGCCTTTTCCAGCAGGTTCGCCATGCCGTCGATGGCTTCCTTGGCGGTGCCCTTCGGCGCGAACCAGTAGTTGTTGATGCAGAAGTCGAAGTCGAGGCCCTGCTCGCGCATGGTGGCGATGTTGGGCTCAAGCTCCAGGCGCTGCGGGCCGGTATAGCCCAGCGCCCGCACGCCGGCCCCCTTGAAGTTCTGATACTCCGAGCTGGACAGCACGCCGACCTGGGTCTGGCCGCCCTTCAGCGCCGCGAAGTTCTCCGCCCCGCCGCCAATCTGCACGAAGCGGAACTTGGCGCCGGGATAGGTCTTCTCCATGAACACGCCGGCCATGTGGTTCAGCGCCCCGATATTCACCCCGAAGATCAGGGTGGAGGGCTTGGCCTTGGCTTCCTCCATCATGTCCTTCAGGGTCTTGAAGGGGGAATTGTCCATCACCACCGGATGCAGGCAGAAGCCGCCGGTCAGCGCCACCGGGTCGAAGTCGCGGTAGCTCAGCTTGCGCGCGGGATCGACGATCTCGCCGGTGAGCAGGGCGAGGTGGATCACCAGGAAGTTGTGGCCGTCGGGCGCGGTGTTCTTCACCTGGGTCGAGCCGACAGAGAAATGCCCGCCGACATTCAGGATGGTGACCGGCTGCGGCGACAGGTTCTGTTCCTGGATCACCCGCTGAAGGTTGCGGGCCAGCACATCGGTGGTGCCGCCGGGGCCGAAGGGAACCACCACCTTGATCGGCTTTTCCGGCCACGCCGCAAGCGCGGGCGCGGCGCCGAAGGCGGCGAGCGAAACGGCTGCGGCGGCGGCCGCGAGGGTGCGGATCATCGTCTTCCTCCCATTGCTGTTCATCGCAGACCTTTTTCGCCAACATACACGGCATAGAGCGAACTCGTCGCCGTGATGTAGAGGCGGTTGCGGCGGGGGCCGCCGAAAGTAAGGTTCGACACCACTTCGGGCACGCCAATCTTGCCCAGCAGCGTGCCGTCGGGGTGGTAGCAGTGCACGCCGTCGCCGGCGCTGGTCCAGATCCGCCCCTCGGCGTCCAGGCGGAAGCCGTCGGCCACGCCTTCGGTCATCTCCACCACCACGCGCGGGTCGCCGCAGCGCCCGCCGGCGAGGGTATAGGCGCGGATGTGGCGCGGCCCGTCGGGATCATGCGCCCAGGCGGTGTCGGAGACGTAGAGCGTGCGCTCGTCGGCCGAAAAGGCCAAGCCGTTCGGGCGGCGCATGTCGGTGATCATCGCCGCCACCGCGCCGGTCGCCGGATCGATGCGGTAGACGAAGCAGCCCGCCTGCTCCATCGGCGCCTTGTGGCCCTCGTAGTCGTGCAGGATGCCGTAGGGCGGGTCGGTGAACCAGATCGCGCCGTCCGAGGCCACCACGACGTCGTTCGGCGAGTTCAGCGGCTTGCCGGCATGCCGGTCGGCCAGCACGGTGATGCTGCCGTCATGCTCGGTGCGGGTCACCCGGCGGGCACCATGCTCGCAGGTCACCAGCCTGCCCTCGCGGTCTCGGGTGTTGCCGTTGCTGTGATTGGCCGGCTGGCGGTACACCCTGGCGCCCAGCCCCGGCACATACTGCAGCATGCGGTCATTGGGGATGTCGGACCAGATCACGCTGTCGGACAGCGGCAGGTAGACCGGCCCCTCGGCCCACAGGCAGCCGGTGTGCAGCCGCTCCAGGGCGGCGACGGGAAGGGCGATGTCGCGGAAGCGGGGATCGTGGATCTCGAAGGGGCTGGTCATTGCGCCTCCGCCGCCAGGTCGCGCAGGTCGAGGCCGAGGCCGGGCCGCTCGTCCGGCGCGATGCGCCCGTCGCCAAGCGCAAGGAAGCCCGCCGGTGCGCGCTCGAACAGCGGCTGGTGGATGACGTGGTATTCGACCGAATGCGCGTTCGGCAGCGCCCAGGCGAGATGGAGGTTCGCCGCCATGGAAACGATCGAGTTGGAATGGTGCAGCGTCACCGGCAGGTGGCGGCTTTCGGCAAGTGCCGCGATCTTCCGGCCCATGGTGATGCCGCCGGAGATCACCGGGTCGAACTGCACGTAGTGGATGGCGCCGGTTTCCATCAGCCGGCGGAAGCGTTCGATGCCGTACTCGTTCTCATTGCCGCAGAGCGGGATGGGCGAGGCGGCGGCGATCCGCGCCTGGCCCTCCAGATCGTCGATCGGCACCGGCTGCTCGAACCAGGTGATGTCGTGCGGGGCGGCGGCCCGGGCGAGGCGCAGCGCATGCGGCACGTCGCAGTTGGAGACCGCGTCGATCATCAGCAGCGGGCCTTCGCCCAGCCCCTGGCGCAGGGCGGCGATGCGGGCGATGTCGGTGGCGACCGGCGCGCCGCCAACCTTGATCTTGACGGCGCGGAACCCCTGGCTGGCGAAGGCGGCGTACTCGGCGCCGAACTCCGCCGCCGACTGCCCCTCGCGGTAGAGGCCGCCGCTGGCATAGGCGAGCGCCCCGCGCCCGTCGCCGCCCAGCAGCCGCCACAGCGGCAGCCCGGCCGCCTGGCCCTTCAGGTCCCACAGCGCGATGTCGACCGCGCTCATGGCGGCCGCCGTCTGGCTGCGCCGGGTGCTGACGATCGCGGTGTCCAGCGCCTCGCGCCAGAATCCCTCCACCAGGTGCGGGTCGCGGCCGAGCAGGCGCGGCTTCAGGTCCTCGGCGATGAAGGCGGCGATGGAGCCGGCGCCGCCGCCGTCGCTCCACGCCTCGCCGGTGCCGATCCGGCCATCATCGGTGAACACGAAGACCAGCAGCGTCTGCTTCGCGCGCCATACGAAACGCGGGTTGCGGTGCGTGCCATCCATCGCGCGCACCCGCACCAGCACCCTGATATCGGTGATCTTCACGGCATTTTCCCCGTCACCCGGCCGATCGCCGACAGCTTCTCGTCGGACAGGTAGCCATAGCGGTTGACCCACAGGCGCCCGCCCGAGGCCCGCCAGGCGATGGCGAGCCGCGCCTCCACATCGGCCAGCGGCCCATAGCCATGGGCCAGCGCATAGACCGGCATCGCGCCAGCCTCGGCCCGGGCGGCGGCGATCTTTGCCGCCTGGGCCGCGGCGCCAACCGGATGCGGCTCCCCGGGCTCGGGATAGCGCCAGTCGTCAAGCTCGCCCGAGGGCTCGCCGTCACTGAGGCCGAAGATGCGGGCAAGCGCCTTCGGCAGCCTGGGGTCGCCCGCCAGATGCGGGTTGCCGGCCAGGATCGCTTCGGCCCAGCCGCGCAGGATCATCGGCCAATGCATCGTGTAGAGCTTCACCGAGGCGCCCTGGGCGTGGCGCGCCGCTGCCGCCGGCCGGAAGCCCGACAGCGCGGTCCAGGGCGGCGGGAAGGCATTTGGCACCAGGGCCACGTGGCGGCCGCCCGCATCATCGAGGGCGGCGCGGAAGTCGGCCAGCACCCGTTCGGCCAGATGGGCCTTGAGGGCGGCGAGATCGCGCAGGCCGGCGGCGCCGAACAGCTGGTCCAGGCTGTGCCAGCCCTCCAGGCTGGCGCCGTCGAGCCCGCCCAGCAGCCGGCTGCGCAGCGCGGATGCCTCGATGCGCATGCGCTCCACGTCCAGGCCCAGCCCCCTCGCCACGGCCAGGGCCTGGGGGTTGAAGTCGAAGAAGGCGGCGTCGAGCGAATAGGGCGGATATTCCGGCCAGTCGATGCGCAGCCCGTCGATCTGCGGATAGGCGCGGATCAGGTCGGCGACCATGGCGCGGTTGTAGTCCGTCACGGCGGCGGCGGCGAGGCTGGCATTGTTGTCCACGCGCAGGGCCGGGGCGGCGCCGTCCGGCAGCAGCGGCCGGTCCTCGGCCACCGGGCCGCCGAACTGCACCCGGTAGCCCGGCGGAATCGCCGCCTGGACCTGGAGATAGACCTTCATGCCGCGGGCCCTGGCGGCATCGAGGGCACGGCCGAGGATGCCACCCGCGGCGGCGGTCAGCGCGTCGGCCGCCGGGGGCTGGTAGC
>CAZEQG010000100.1:0-8698 GCA_964514295.1 uncultured Alphaproteobacteria bacterium | reverse complement strand
CAGGGGGCCGGTCGAGCTGCCCGGCGCCGCCGAGGCGCGGGCCGCCGCCTTCATCATCACCAATGCCGAGAGTGCCGCCTTCCACCTCGACCGGCTGCGCCGGCGGGCGGCGGATTTCGACCCCGACACCCGCGACCGCTTCCTGGCCGGCGCGCTGCTGCCGGCGGCCTGGCTGGTACGCGCCCAGGCGGTGCGGCGCTGGTGCCATGACCGGGCGATGGCGCTGTTCGAGGCGATCGACGTGCTGATCGCCCCGGCCACCCCCTGCCCGGCCCCGCTCATCGGCCAGAAAACGCTTGCCCTGCGCGGGCGCGAGATGCCGCTGCGGCCCAATATCGGCATCTTCACCCAGCCGGTGTCCTGCATCGGCCTGCCGGTGGTCGCCGTTCCGGTGTTTGGCGGCCGCCTGCCGATCGGGGTGCAGGTGATCGCCGCGCCCTGGCGCGAGGACATCTGCCTGCGCGCGGCGGCTTATCTGGAGGGCCAGGGCGTCTGCCGGGCGCGGCCGCCGGTCAGCGCCTGAGCCGCGCCTCCAGCCGGCCGAACAGCAGCGACAGGGCATAGCAGACGCAGAAGTAGAGGGCCGAGGCGATCAGCCACACCTCGAAGAAGCGGTTGGTCGACACCGCCACCTCGTTCGACATGAAGGTCAGCTCCTGCACCGACACGATGGACACGATGGAGCTGTCCTTGACCAGGGCGATGAACTGACCGGCCAGCGGCGGCAGCACCCGGGCAATGGCCAGGGGCAGGATCACCAGGCGCAGCACCTGCACCCGGTTCAGCCCCAGGCTGCGGGCGGCATCCCACTGGCCGCGATCGATCGACTGCACGCCGGCGCGCACGATCTCGGTGATGTAGGCGGCCTCGAACAGGGCGAGCGTGATCACCCCGGACAGGAAGGAGGTGAACTGCGCCGGCCGGCAGAACAGGATGTCGATCACCTGAAGGGTGGCGGGCGAGGCGCCGCGCACGAAGCCATCCACCCCCAGCGCCGGCATCACCTGGGAGGACACGAAGAAATAGAAGATGAACAGGAACACCAGGGGCGGGATGTTGCGCACCAGCTCCACATAGGTGCGCGACAGCAGGCGCGGATAGAGCCGCCCGGCACAGCGCATCAGCCCGAAGGCGACGCCGACGGGCGCGGCAAGCAGGATCGACCACACCGCCAGCCGGCAGGTGGTCAGGAAGCCCTGGACCAGGATATTGGCGACGTAGCGGCCCTTCTCCTCGTCCCAGCGCACGACATATTCCAGGATCGACGGCCAGTTCCAGCGGTAGTCCACCACCACCGCCGCCCGCCAGGACAGCCAGCCGAGCCCCGCCGCCAGCGCCAGCAGCAGCACCACGTCAACGGCACCGAAGCGGCGCTCCGCCTCGCCGGTCATCGGCCCCCGCCCCGATCCTCTCCCCCGGGCCGGGGGAGAGGGGGGAGATAGCGGTCCGTCAGGCCGTTCCGGCAGCGCACCGCGATCAGTTCCCGATCTGGTCTTCCCAGTCGAGGGTGCCGAACCAGTACTGCGACCGCTCCTCCAGGAAGCCGTCGAGGGTGCGCAGCTTCACCCAGTTGTTCAGCAGGTTGAGCGAGTCGGGATCGCCCTTGCGCAGGGCCATGCCCGCGATCGACTTGATGTAGGGCTCGGCGACCGGCACGAACAGCTTGTCGGGATAGCGCTTGACCGAATGGGCGGGCAGCGGCACCGAGCCCACCATGGCATGCGCGCGCCCGCCGATCACCTCCTGGATCGCCGGCGCCTCGGCGTCGTACTGGCGCAGGGTGGCCTTGGGGAAGAAGCGCGCCACCGACTGTGCGGCCGGGGTGGCGCGGCGGGCGACGATGGTGACCTCCGGCTTGTTGAAGTCCTCAAGCTTCGTCCAGCCCTTGGCGAGCGCGGTGCTGGCGACGATGCCCACGCCGGAGGTGGCGTAGGGGTCGGTGAAGTTGACGGTGAGGTTGCGCGCCGGGGTGATCGACATGCCGCCGATGATCACGTCGAACTTGCCGGCGATCAGCGCGGGGATGATGCCGTCCCAGGCTGTCGGCATCACCTCCAGCTTCACGCCCAGATCGGCCGCCAGGCGCTTGGCGACATCGACCTCGAAGCCGATGATCTCGCCCGACTTGGCGCGCATCGCCCAGGGCCGGAAGGTGTCGAGCCCGACGCGCAGGGTGCCGCGCTTCTTCACCTCGTCCACCATGCTCGCCTGCTGGGCGGCGGCGGGCATGGCAAGGGGCAGCGCGACCAGTGCCGCGGCAAGGCCGAACAGCAGGCGACGGGCAATCATGGGAGCCTCCTCTGGTTCATGAATAGGGCTTGGCGAGCTTGTGTTCGAGCAGGCTGACCAGCGCGGACAAGGTGCCGGTCAGCGCCAGGTAGATGGCGGCCACGGTCAGCCAGATCTCGAAGGTCATGAAGGTGTCGGCGATGATGTTGCGGCCCTCGGTCGTCAGATCGAAGATGGCGATCACGCTGACGATGGCCGAATGCTTGATCAGCGATACCGCCTGCCCGGTCAGCGGCGGCAGGATCAGGCGCACGGCCTGCGGCAGCACCACGCGCGCATACACCACCCATCCCGGCAGGCCGAGGCTGCGCGCCGCCTCCCACTGGCCCTTGGGCACCGCCACGATGCCGCCGCGGATGATCTCGGCGATATAGGCGCCCTCGAAGATGGTCAGCGCCAGCACCGCCGCCGGCACCCGCCCGATGCCCAGGATCGGCGACAGCACGAAATAGATGAGGTAGAGCTGGATCAGCATCGGCGTGTTGCGGATCGCTTCCAGATAGACCCGCGCCAAGAGCCGGCTGACCGGCGTGCCGATCAGCCGCAGGATGGCCACGAACAAGCCGAGCAGGATGGAATAGACCAGGGCCTGGCCGGATATCTGCAGGGTCACCAGCAGGCCGCGCGGCAGCGGCCCCCAGATCCAGGTGCCGTCGACCCAGCGCCCGAAATGGACCGGCACCGCATACCACTGCCAGCCATAGCCCATGGCTGCGGCACCGCGGTAGATCACGAAGGCGAGCGCCGCGAGCGTGGCGGCATAGAGCAGCAGGTCGATGGCCGTTCGCCGGTCGGGCCGGATGCTGCCTGCCACGCCACCCCCCTGCTGCGCGTTGCTGCGATGCGGAATGGTCGGTTGCCGAACGGTCGCTTGTCAATACAAGTAAACTGCGATCCCCTGGAGAAATGACCGACCGCCCCTCCCGGCTGCGCCCGAGCCTCGATGTGCTGGCCGCCGCCCCGCCCGGCATCCACCACGGCATGCTCCGCCTGAACCATTCCGACGACCGCCATGCCTTCGCGCTGGTGCCGATCCCGCTCTCCGTCATCGTCGGGGCGGCACCGGGGCCGGTGCTGCTGCTGGTGGCCGGCAACCACGGCGACGAGTACGAGGGCCAGGCGGCCCTGCTGGGGCTGCTGCACACGGCCGAGCCGGCGCTGCTGGCCGGGCGGATCATCGTGATGCCGGCCCTCAACCTGCCCGCGGTGGCGGCCGGGCGGCGGGTCTCGCCGCTCGACGGCGGCAACATGAACCGCGCCTTCCCCGGCGATCCCGATGGCGGGCCGACGGCGCAGATCGCCCATTGGCTGGACAGCGCGCTGCTGGCCCATGTCGATGCCGTGGTCGACCTGCATTCGGGCGGCCGCGCCTCGCTCTACTGGCCGGTCGCCATGGCCACGCGGGCGGCCGCCGATCTTGCCCTCGCCCGCGCCTTCGGGGTGCCGGACCTGCTGCTCCTCGGCGCCATGAACGATCCGCGCAGCCTGAACGCCGCCGCCGCCCGCCGCGGCACGGCGATGATCGCGGTCGAGCTGGGCGGCGGCGGCTTCATCGACCGTGCCAGGCTGGCCCAGGCGCGCGCCGGCATCGCCGGCGTGCTGCGCCATCTCGGCATGTCGGGCACCGGCCCGGCCCCGCTCGCCACGCTCGCCACCTACGAGATCGGCGACACCACGGCCTATCTGACCGCCCCCGCCGCCGGGCTGTTCGAGCCCCTGGCCGAGATCGGCCAAACAGTGGCCGCCGGCCGGCCGATGGCCAGGCTGATGTTCTGGAACGAGCCCGAACGGCCGCCGTTGACCCTGGCCGCCCCGCGCGACGGGCTGGTGATGGCGCGGTCCGCCCGCGCCCAGGTCGAGCGCGGCGACCACCTCTACGTGGTGCTGCGCCCGGCCGCCGTCTGAGGCCTCAGGAAAGCCGCTACTGCATCACCGCGCGCAGGGCGGCCAGTGCGGCGTCGGTATCGGCCGCGGTGCCGATGGTGATGCGCAGATAGGTCTCATAGCCCGGATCGCGCCACTCGCGGGCCAGCACGCCGCGGGCCTGCAGCGCCTCCATCACCGGGATCGCCGGGCGGCCGAGATCGGCCGAGACGAAATTGGCGACCGATGGCAGCGGCGCGAACTGGAGCCGGCGCAGCCCCTCGGCCAGCCGCTCGCGCTCCGCCGCCATGCGGGCTAGCATATCGGCCAGGTGCCCCTCATCGGCCAGGGCGGCCTCCGCCGCCACCAGGGCCAGCGTGTTCACGTTGAAGCTGGCCTTGGTGCGGCCGATCAGCTCGACCGTGGCGGCGCTGTCGGCGATCAGGTAGCCAAGGCGCATGCCGGCCATCCCGAAGGCCTTGGAGAAGGTGCGGCTCACCGCCCAGGGGCCGCGCCGCGCCTTCAGGTGCGCCAGCACATCGGGCGTGCCGGCAGCCCGCCCGAACTCGTGATACGCCTCGTCGACCACCAGCAGCAGGTCGTCCGGGCAGCCGGCGACCAGCCGGTCGAGCTGCTCGGCGCTCATCGCCCCGCCGCTGGGATTGTTGGGCGTGCACACGAACAGCGCCCGGGTGTCGGGGCGGATGGCGGCCAGCAGCGCCCGTTCGTCGCAAGTGCCGTCGGGGGCGATGCGCACCATGATCGGCGTCGCCGACAGGATGGCGCAGGACATACGGTAGCGCGGGAAGGACGGGGTCGGCACCACCGCCGAGCTGCCGGGGCCGAGGGCCGCCTGGGCGCAGAGATGCAGGATCTCGTCGCTGCCGTCGCCGAACAGCAGGCGCTCGGGCGCGACACCGATGCGCTCGCCGAGCTGGGCGGCGAGGCGGCGCGGATGGGTGGCGGGATAGCGGTGGACATCCGGTACCGCCGCGCGCACCGCCTCGATCAGCCGGGGCGAGGGGGGATAGGGCGATTCGTTGAGGTGGAGCAGATGGAACCGCTCGGCCCCGCCAGCCGCCCTGGCATCCTCCAGCGTGAACAGGAACACCCGCGGCGGCAGCTTGGCGAGGGCGGGGTTGCACCAGGACGGCAGGGCGTTCATCGCGGCATCTCCGGCAGGCGGGCTCAGTAGTCGGACGGGTCGATGACGTTCACGCGGCGCCCCTCGATCAGCACGGCGCGCATGGTCTCGGCCCCCTTCACGCGGATGTCGTGCCAGGCTTCGGGGGAATGGAAGGCGCTGTGGGGGGTGACCACCAGCCGGCCATCCAGCCACTTCTCGCGGGCGCGATAGGCCTTCAGCAGGGCCGGCGGGTCCAGCGGCGGCTCGACCGGCAGCACATCCAGCCCCGCCGCGGCGAGATGGCCGGACTTCAGCAGCTCATAGACCCCGTCGACATCGACGATCGGGCCGCGCGCGGTGTTCACCAGCACCGCGTCGCGCGGCAGCAGCGACAGCCGCTCGCCGCTCAGCAGGCCGCGCGTCTCCGGCGTCAGCGGCGCGTGAACGCTGAGGATGTCGGAACGGCCCAGCAGCTCCTCCAGCGAACGGCAGCGGGCGATGCCGAGCGACAGCTCCACCCCGTTGGGCAGGTGCGGATCGAAGAACGCCACCTGGAAGCCGAAGGCCTTGGCACGCAGGGCGACCGCGGTGCCGATGCGCCCGAGGCCGAGGATGCCGAAGCGCTGCACGTTGGAGCGCCGGATCAGCGGCGTTTCGATCCAGTGCCAGGGGGCGGGCGCGTCGCCGCGGGCGGCATCGCCGCGCTGGGCGTCATGGTGCAGGATCACCCCGCGGCGCAGCGCCAGCGCCAGCGCCATCGCATGGTCGGCCACCTCGGTGGTGCCATAGTCGGGCAGGTTGCACACCGTGATGCCGGCCGCCGCGCAGGCGGCGCGGTCGATGCGGTCATAGCCCACCCCCAGCCGCACCACCACCTTGCAGCGCCGGAAGCGGGCGATCTGCTCGGCCGGCAGCCAGTAGCGGAACAGCAGCATGCCGTCGGCGGCCGCCATCATCTCGTCGGGGATCTCGGCGACGCTGGCCGCACCCGGGTGCATGTCCAGGGCCACTTTCGGCCCCAGCACCCCGGCTTCGACATCGCAGGCAGGAACGAGCGGATCGGGAATCAGGACCCGGAAGTCAGGCGCGCTGGACATGTTGGGACGGAACTCTCGCGGGGAAGGCGGGGGTCCCGAGCCTATGGCCAGCGCCCGGCCCTCGGCAAGGGGTCTTGCCAGTGCAGCGGCCATGAAAAACCCCGCCGGCAGCGGCTGCCGGCGGGGTCTTTGCAGGCGGCAGGCTGCCGGACCGGTCAGGCGTCGACCAGGCCGCGCTTCTGCTCGCCGAGCTGCACGCTGTCCGGCTTGAAGGCCCGGCGCAGGATGGGCACCGCCTTGTGCGGCATGGCGTTGCCGCACATGAAGATGTCGAGCGCCGCATAGTCGCGCTCAGGCCAAGTGTGGATGCTGATATGCGATTCCGCCAGCACCGCCACGCCCGACACGCCGCCGTTCGGGGTGAAGTGGTGCAGATGGATGTGCAGCAGGGTTGCCCCGGCCGCCTTCACGCATTCGATCAGCGTCTCGCGGATATGATCGAGCTGGTCGAGGCGGGACGCCCCCCACAGGTCGATGATCAGATGGGTGCCCGCATAGAGCATCCCGTCCTTTTCCACGAAATGATCGGCCCGATCCTCATTCGCTCCCAAGGGAACGATATCGGCAGATTGACGAAAAGCCTCTTGGGAGTCGCTTGGCTCGGTATCCAAGTCCATCCCCGAGAGGACGAGAGCGGTGGCTTTGACCATCATCCCCCTCCAACCCAGTAGATGACCCAGACTTGCTGGAAGACGGGCCATATGCGGTCAATCGGCCCGCCGATCAAGTCATTTCTGCCCCCAGCGACAAACTATCTGCCGTCGCCCGGCGCGCGGGTAGCTGCAAAAGGATCGCCCGCCGCTCGTCCTCGGTGAGGTCGGGCCAGCGGGCGATCTCCTCGATCCTGCGATGACAGCCCAGGCACAGGCGCCCGGCCGGGTCCAGCCGGCAGACGCCGATGCAGGGGCTGGCCGCCAAGGCTGCCCGTTCAGGCGGCCTGGTTGACTTCCGGCCGGTAGGCGCCGAAGGCCGCGATCATGGCGGCGATCAGCTCGGCCCGGTCGGCCGTCGACTGCGCGGTCACCAGGGCGCCGTCGGTGACGATCGCCTCCTCGCTCCAGCGCGCGCCGGCAGCTTCCAGCTCCACCTTCACCTCGGCGGCCGAGGTGACCTGCCGGCCCTCGATCCCGCCTTCGATCAGCACGCCGGCGCCCTCGCCGATCGCCACCACCGGCTGGTTGCCGCGCAGGAAGGCGCGCACGAAGCGCCGGGCATGGGCATCCTGGCGCAGCTTCGCAACGCCGCGCGGGCCGCCGGGGATCAGCAGGCCGTCATAGTCAACCGCCAGCGCCTGCGCCAGGTCGGCATCGATGGGAAAGAAATGCCCCCACGAATTCTCGTGCCAGCCATTGACCAGGCCGTTGTCGCGCGAAACGATCTTGACCTGGGCGCCGGCGGCCAGCAGGGCGCGCTGCGGGTCGGTCATCTCCAGCTCGTTGAAGCCGCTGGAAACGAGGATGGCGATCTTGCGACCGGCCAGCGTCTGCTCGACGGCGGGGGCGTTGTTCTGCTGCATTCAGTGGTCCTCCTGGGTTGCCAGCGGCGAGTGAATCCCACGGCTCGGCCTCGTGTCGCGGGACACCGCGAGGCTGACAACCGGAACACCGCCGTTTGTCGTACTGCGGCCGGCGCATGGCTGCCGGCCCGTGGGGCTGATGGTTGGCGAGCGCGGTTGTGCGCTCCTACGCTGCCGGAAGTAGCTCTTGAGGCCGAAGAATTCAAGGCGCTGCCGCGCATGGCAGATGCGATTTACGGTCGCGGCTCGACACGGCACGGCACGATCCCTATACCAGCGCGTCATGCGCATCCTGCATATCGTGCCCGGCCGGCTCATGCGCTGGCGGGGACAGGTCTTCTCGATGCTGGCGAGCGTGCGCCTGCGCGCCCTGGCGCCGGCCCCGGCCCTTCTGGCCCTCGGCCACGAGGTGCGGGTGGTGGAGATCGGCGCCCTGGCCCAGAAGCTGGACCAGCCCGGGTATTTCGATGTCGACGTGATCGTGCTCCACAAGGTCTACGAGGATGTCGCGGCGCTGCTGGACCGGCTGCCGCGCGGCCCGCGGCTGGTGGTGGACCTGACCGATCCGGTGGAGCACCGCCCGCACTATGCCGGACTTGTGGCGCGGGCCGATGCGGTGACGGTGCCCACCCCGGCCCTGGCGGCGCTGCTGGGGCTGCCGGGCGGGGCCACGGTGATCGACGATGCGGTCGAGGGGGAGCGCCTGCCGCCGGCCTTCCCCGAGGCGCCGGAGGCCCGCCTGCTGTGGTTCGGCTGGTCGGACAACATCGCCCCGATGGCGGCACTGTGCCGGCGGCTGCCGGCGGC
>CAZEQG010000099.1:0-8739 GCA_964514295.1 uncultured Alphaproteobacteria bacterium | reverse complement strand
GGGCAACGCTGACGCCGCGCCGCCGGGCAATCTCGCCCGCCAGCCGCTCAACCTCCGGATCGTCGATCACCAGCGCCATGGCGGCAACCATAGCGCCGGTGGCGACGGCCGGCTACTGGGCCATGGCGCCCACGCCCTTGGTGTTCAGAAGCTCGTGCAGCTCGCCGGACTGGTACATCTCGCGCACGATGTCGCAGCCGCCGACGAATTCGCCCTTCACGTAGAGCTGGGGGATGGTCGGCCAGCTTGCGAACTGCTTGATGCCCTCGCGCAGCGAGGGGTCCTCCAGCACGTTGATGCCCTTGAACTTCACGCCCATGTGGGTGAGCACCTGGACGACGGCGGCGGAGAAGCCGCATTGCGGGAACACCGGCGTGCCCTTCATGTAGAGCACCACATCGTTTTCGGCGATGTCCTGCTTGATCCGGTCGAAGACGCTTGCCTCGGTCATGGTCGGTGCTTTCGCTGGCGGTCAGTCGGTGGGGGCGGATGTCTGGAGGGCAAGGGCGTGCAGCTCGCCGCCCATCCGGCCCTTGAGGGCGGCATAGACCATCTGGTGCTGCTGCACGCGGCTCTTGCCCTTGAAGGCGGGCGACACCACGGTGGCGGCGTAATGGTCGCCATCGCCGCGCAGATCCTCGATGGTGATGGCGGCGTCGGGAAAGGATTCGCGGATCAGGCTTTCCAGCGTGCCGGCATCCATTGCCATCGATCGCCCCTCCCTTCAGGCCATATAGGCGGGCAGCCACGCCTCATGGGCGGCCCGCAGCTCATCAAGCGATATGGCCATGCCATCGTTCACGGTCAAGCTGTCGCCGCCGCTGATGCCGATGCGGCGCAGCGGTACGCCGGCCTCGCGCGCCGCCGCCATCAGCCCGGCCGGATCGGCGCTGGCCACGACATAGCGCCCCTGGTCCTCGCCAAAGAAGAAGCCGGCCCGGTGCCAGCCATGCGGGCAGAGAAGCTGGGCGCCGGTCCGCCCGGCCAGCGCCATCTCCGCCACGGCCACCAGCAGCCCGCCATCGGAGACGTCGTGGCAGGCGGCGATGGCGCCAGCGCCGATCTGGGTCCGCACGAAGTCGCCGGCGGCCTTCTCGGCGGCGAGGTTGACCGGCGGCGGCGCCCCCTCCTCGCGGCCGCGGACCTGCCACAGCCACAGGCTGGCGCCGAGCCAGCCCGCCTCGGGCTGGTCGCCGACCACGAACAGGGCAAGATCGCCCTGGCGCAGGCCGATGCCGCAGGATTTCGCGGCATCGGCGAGCAGGCCGACGCCGCCGATCACCGGGGCCGGATTGATCGCCTGGCCGTTAGTCTCGTTGTAGAGCGACACGTTGCCGGAGACGACCGGATAGGACAGCGCCTCGCAGGCCCGGCGCATGCCGGCGATGCAGCCCACGAACTGGCCCATGATCTCCGGCCGCTGGGGGTTGCCGAAATTCATGTTGTCGGTGATGGCCAGCGGGGTGGCGCCGACGGCGGTGAGGTTGCGCCAGGTCTCCACCACCGCCTGCATGCCGCCGCGCTCGGGATCGGCCCGGCAGTAGCGCGGCGTGCAGTCGACCGTCATCGCCAGCGCCTTCGCGCTGCCGGGGATGCGCACCACGGCCGCATCGCCGCCCGGGCGCTGGATGGTCTGGCCGCGCACCAGGCAGTCATACTGTTCCCAGATCCAGCGCCGGCTGCCGCCATGCGGCCCGCCCATCAGGGCCTTCAGGTCGGCGATCGGATCGGGGCTGTCGGCAATCTCGGCGGCGGCGATCACCGGGGCCGGCGGGGTTGCGACCCAGGGCCGCTCATAGACCGGCGACTGCTCGACCAGCGGGGCGACCGGCAGGTCGGCATGGACCTCACCGCCCATCTTCACCACCAGCCGTCCGGTGCCGGTGATGCGCCCGATCACGGCGAAATCCAGCTCCCACTTCTCGAAGATCGCCCGGGCGCGGGCCTCGGCCTCGGGCTTCAGCACCATCAGCATGCGCTCCTGGCTTTCGGAGAGCATGATCTCGTAGGGCACCATGCCGGTTTCCCGGCGCGGCACGCGGTCAAGGTCAAGCTCGATGCCGACCCCCCCCTTGGAGGCCATCTCGACCGAGGAGGAGGTGAGGCCCGCCGCCCCCATGTCCTGGATGGCGATGATGGCATCCTCGGCCATCAGTTCCAGGCACGCCTCGATCAGCAGCTTCTCGGTGAAGGGGTCCCCCACCTGCACGGTCGGCCGTTTCTCCTCGCTCTCCTCCGTGAACTCGGCCGAGGCCATGGTGGCGCCATGGATGCCGTCGCGCCCGGTCTTGGCGCCGACATAGATCACCGGGTTGCCGATGCCGGCCGCCCGTGAATAGAAGATGCGGTCGGTGTCGGCGAGGCCCACCGTCATCGCATTGACCAGGCAGTTGCCGTTGTAGGAGGGGTGGAAGTTCGTCTCCCCCGCCACCGTCGGCACGCCGACGCTGTTGCCATAGCCGCCGATGCCCGCCACCACGCCCGCCACCAGGTGACGCGTCTTGGGGTGGGCCGGATCGCCGAAGCGCAGCGCGTTCAGGTTGGCTATCGGCCGGGCGCCCATGGTGAAGACGTCGCGCATGATGCCGCCAACCCCGGTGGCCGCCCCCTGATAGGGCTCGATGTAGCTGGGGTGGTTGTGGCTTTCGATCTTGAACACCGCCGCCTGGCCGTCGCCGATGTCGATCACGCCGGCATTCTCGCCCGGTCCCTGGATCACCCAGGGCGCCTTGGTCGGCAGCGTCTTCAGCCACACCCGCGACGATTTGTAGGAGCAGTGCTCCGACCACATGACCGAGGCGATGCCAAGCTCCGTCAGGCTCGGCTCGCGGTCGAGCAGCTTCAGCAGCCGGTCGTATTCCTCCGGCGTCAGCCCGTGCTCGGCGACGATCTCGGGCGTGATGGCGTGGTTGCGCATGCGGCTGGTCCGGATAGCGGGTGCGGAAGGCTCAGTGGAGCGCGCCGATCAGTCCGGCGAAGAAGTCGCGCCCGTCGGTGCGCCCGCCCGGCACGACATGCAGCGGGTCGATGGCGTTTTCCGGATGCGGCATCATGCCGAGCACGGTCTTTGCCTCGTTCAGCACCCCGGCGATCGACCGCGCGGAGCCGTTCACGGGGTCGCGGTAGCGGAAGGCGACGCGGCCCTCGCCCTCGATCCTGTCGAGGGTGGCGTCATCGGCGAAATAGCTGCCCTCGCCATGGGCAACCGGGAAGGTCACCGTCTGGCCGGCGGCAAAGCCGCTGGTGAAGATGGTCTGGTTGTTCTCCACCGTCAGGTCGACATCGCGGCAGATGAACTTCAGCGACGCGTTGCGCATCAGCGCGCCCGGCAGCAGGCCGGCCTCGCACAGCATCTGGAAGCCGTTGCACACGCCCAGCACCGGCACGCCGCGCGCCGCCGCCTCCTTCACCGCCCGCATCACCGGCGACTGCGCCGCCATGGCCCCGCAGCGCAGATAGTCGCCATAGGAGAAGCCGCCCGGCAGCACGATCAGGTCCAGCTTCGGCAACGCGGTCTCGCGATGCCAGATCATGTGCGGCGGCCGCCCGGTCGCCTGGCGCAGGGCGGCGGCGGCGTCGTGCTCGCGGTTGGAACCCGGAAAGACCAGGACGGCGGTCTCCATGGGCGTCGGTCATCCCCCTGGTGGCGATGGCGCGGACCATAGGGGAGGGGGGGCGAAAGGGCAAGCGCGGGGCGCCGGGCGGGCCAGCTTGACCTGGGTCATGGAAACGCCGCCGCAGATATGCGATGCCGCCACCAGCCGCCTCGCAGTGGCAAAGAACCACACACCACGGACCAGGACCACGACCATGCGAAGCCTGCTTGTTGCCCTTGACGAAACCCCCGCCGCCGGGGCGGCGATGACCTATGCCCTGGCGCTGGCCACCGCCCAGGGGGCGGCGGTGACCGGCATCGGGGTGATGGATGTCGGCTATCTGACCGCGCCGGAGCCCGGCGGCATCGGCTCGGCCCACTACAAGGAGGTGGCCGACCGGGCGCGGCTCCGCCAGGCGCGGGAGCGCGGCGAGCGCGCGGCCGCGGCCTTCCTGGCGCAGTGCCGGGCCTGTGCCGTGGAGGCCAAGGTGCTGACGGTCGAGGGCGATCCGGCGGAGGTCATAAGCGCGGCGGCGGCCGGTCACGACGCCATCGTGATCGGCCGCGACAGCGATTTCCACGGCGAGGCGGATGGTGGCCTGGCGCTATCCGTGGAGCGCCTGCTGCACTGCAATCCGCGCCCGGTGGTGATCACGCCCGAGCATGCGGGCGCGCCCTCCACCGTGGTCATCGCCTATGACGGCAGCGTGGCGGCGGCGCGCACCTTGCAGGTGTTCGTGCTGCTCGGCCTGGCCGGCGCGGCGGCGCTGCATGTGGTGTCGGTCGCACCCGAGAAGGCGGAGGCCGAGCGGCGGGCGGCGGAGGCCGGCAGCTATCTTGCGCTCTATGGCCGGTCCTTCCGCGCCCACGCCTTCGCCGCCGAGGCTGACCCGGCTGCGATCGTGATCGCCGAGGCGGTGTCGCTCGGCGCCGACATGCTGGTGATGGGCGCCTATGGGCACCGTGGCTGGAAGGAGGTGCTGCTCGGCTCCTTCACCACCCGGATGCTGGCGGAATGCCCGACGGCACTGTTCATCCATCACTAGCCGCCGGCATGCCCAGCCGCCCGAAGCCCGGCAGCTTCACGGCCGGGCGGCGCAGGTCGAGGCCCAGCACGGCGCCGAGCAGGCTGACCTCCAGCCCTTCGATCCAGCCGATGCTGACCGCCAGCACGCCGCCCAGGCTGGCGCGCAGGCCGGTGCCCGAGGGGGTGGGCCCGAGCCAGCGCCCGGCCACCGGATAGTCCTTGCCGATGGCCGTGGGCGGCAGGGCGGCCGGCACCTGCGCCTCGGCCATCACATGGGCCACAAAGGTGTTGGAGTTGGGGCCGGGCCAGGCGCGGTAGTCGCCCGGGCGGCCGTAGGGGTAGCTGGCGATGGCCGGGCGCAGCCGGGCGATCAGTGCCGCCGCCTCGGCCCCGTCGGCGGCGAACACCAGCGCCGGCTCATGGCCGAACCAGCGCGCATCCGGGGCCCGGTGGTCGCGCCGGATCGGCGATCCCCAGCCGACCTTGTCGTAACGCTCGTAACGGCCGCCCTCATCCTTGAGCACCAGCCAGGAATGCACCGCCACGATGCCCCGCCAGCGCCCGGTCCGGGCCGCGTAGATGCGTACCATCGCCGGCGCCTCGGCGGTGGCCGGCGGGAGCTGGCCGGTCGAGGACCAGTCGGCGCTCGACCAGCTCTCCGGCCAGCCCCGCCCCAACTGCGCGCAGCCGTGCAGCAGGATCGGCAGCACGAACAGGCCGAGGGTGGCCACGATCAGGCGGCGGTGCTTCTGGCCGGATGGGTTCACGATGCCTCCGCGCTGGCCGGGTGGAACTGGGCAGGGCTGGCTGCGCAGCCGGTAATCCAGGACGGGGATTCCGGCAGTTCCATGGCGCCTGACGCTATCGCAGCGGGGTTGGCGTCAGCCCCGGCAGGCCGGGAACCGGGCCGGCGCCGGTCTCGGCCCGGCACATCGCCTCGGCCCGGGTCTTGAACAGGGCGGCCTGGGCAGGCTGGAACACGCCCTCGCGCAGCCGCGTGTCGATCTCGGCATGGCGCTGGGCGATGCAGGCGGCGGCCGGGTCGCCGGCGGCGATGCCGGCAGGCAGCGGCGGCGGAAACAGCCGGTCCCAGTGGATGATCGCCAGCAGCCCGGCCATGGTGGCGGCCACCGCCAGGGCCACGATGCGGGCGGCGATGGTGTCGAGCGGCGAGGATTGCGGCGTCTTCACGCCGGGGGGGCTGGATTTGTGCGCATCACGACGCCACACTATCAAGAGGTGAAGCGGGCGCAAGGACCCGCTGGGGTTCCGGCCCCTGGGGAGGAAAAGGCGCGAATGATCGATCCCTTCGGCCGCAGCATCAGCTACCTGCGCGTGTCGGTGACCGACCGCTGCGATTTCCGCTGCGTCTACTGCATGTCAGAGGACATGACATTCCTGCCCAAGGCCGATGTGCTGAGCCTGGAGGAGCTGGAGCGGCTGTGCGGCGCCTTCGTGCGGCTGGGCGTGCGCAAGCTCAGGCTGACCGGCGGCGAGCCCCTGGTCCGCCGCAACATCATGAGCCTGTTCCGCGGCCTCGGGCGGTATCTCGGCCAGGGCCTCGATGAGCTGACCGTGACCACCAATGGCAGCCAGCTCGGCCGCTACGCTCAGGAGCTGGCGGCGGCCGGGGTGCGCCGGGTCAATGTGTCGCTGGACACGCTGGATGCCGCCAAGTTCACGGCCATCACCCGCTGGGGCCGCCTCGAACAGGTGCTGGAGGGCATCGCCGCCGCCAAGGCGGCGGGGCTGGCGGTGAAGATCAACGCCGTGGCCCTGAAGGGGATCAATGACGGCGAGCTGTCGGCGATGGTCGGCTGGTGCGGGCAGGAGGGGCTGGACCTCACCATCATCGAGGTGATGCCGATGGGCGAGATCGGCGACCAGGCCCGGCTCGACCAGTATCTGCCGCTGTCACTGGTGCGCGCGAACCTTGCCCGCGACTGGACGCTGACCGAGACCGGCTACCGCAGCGGCGGCCCGGCGCGCTATTTCGATGTCGCCGAGACCGGGCGGCGCCTCGGCTTCATCACCCCGCTGACGCATAATTTCTGCGAGAGCTGCAACCGTGTGCGGCTGACCTGCACCGGCACCCTCTACATGTGCCTGGGGCAGGAGGATGCGGCCGATCTGCGGGCGCCGCTGCGCGCCTCGGAAGGGGACGCGATGCTGACCGAGGCGATCCTGGAGGCCATCTCCCGCAAGCCGAAGGGCCATGACTTCGTCATCGACCGCCGCCGCCCGGCCCGGGCCGTCGGCCGCCACATGAGTGTCACCGGTGGTTGACGGCCTGGGCGAGGCCGGCGGCTGGGTCGAGGTCGCCAGCCTCGACGCGCTCGCCGCCAAGGGCCGGCTTGTGGTGCGCCCGGGCGGCAGGCAGATCGCGCTGTTCTGGCATGGCGGGCGGGTGCTGGCCTGCGCCAACCGCTGCCCGCATGAAGGCTACCCCCTGCGCGAGGGCACGCTTGACGGCGAATGCGTGCTGACCTGCAACTGGCACAACTGGAAATTTAACCTGACGACCGGCGCCAACCTGATGAACGGCGAGCCGGTGCGGGTCTATCCGGTCGAGCTGCGCGACGGTGCGGTGTTCCTCGACCTGACCGATCCGCCGGCCGAGGCGCGCCGGGCAAAGGTGCTGGAAGGGCTGGTCGAGGCCGTCGCCGACAATGCCTATGACCGGATCGCCCGCGAGCTGGCGCGCTACGAGAAGCTCGGCGGCGACGGGCTGGACGGGCTGGCCGCCGCCATCTCCTGGAGCCACGACCGCTTCGAGTTCGGCATGACCCACGCCTATGCCGCGGCTGCCGACTGGCTGGTGCTGCGCGGCGAGGCCACCAGCCCGGAGGACCGCCTGGCCTGCCTGACCGAGGCGATCGGCCACATTGCCGACGATGTCTGGCGGGCCGGGCGCTTTGCCTTCGCCGAGGCCGTGCTGCCCTGGGACGAGGCGGCCTTCCTGGCGGCCATGGAGGCGGAGGACGAGGCCGCCGCCGTCAGCCGGCTGCGCGGGGCGCTGGCGGCGGGAATGGGGTTTGCCGCCCTGGAGGGCGCCTTGGCGCGCGCGGCGCTCGCCCATTACGCCGATTTCGGCCATTCGCTGATCTATGTGCAGAAGGCCGGGGCGCTGATCGCCGCCCTGGGCGACCGTGTGGCCGGGCCGGTGCTGCTGGCGCTGCTGCGCTCGATCGTGATGGCGTCACGCGAGGACCGGATACCCGAGTTCCGCCACTATGCCAGCGCGCTGGCGGAGTTTGGCGGGCCGGGTGCGATGCCGGACGCGGCCGCCTTGCGCGGGCTTGCCATCCGCCCCGCCCTGGCGGCGGTGGCCGCCAATGGCGGGGCCGCCCCCCTGGCCCTCTACGACGTGCTGCTCACCGCCAATGCCGTGAACATGCTGACATATGACGACAGCTACCAGTTCGCGACCGACCGGCCGCTGGCCGATAATGTCGGCTGGCTCGACTTCACCCATGGCCTGACCTTCGCGGGCGCCGTGCGCGAGCTGGCCGGCCGCCATCCTGACCTGTGGCCGGCCGGGCTGCTGCAGATGGCCTGTTTCCTCGGCCGCAACGCCCCCTACACGGATGCCGGGGCGCCTGTCCTGGCGGCCGATCCGCAGGCGGTGCTGAAGGCGGCGGTGGCGCGTCTCTACGATCATGGCGTCGGCGAGTACATCATCTCCGCCCATCTGGTGAAGACGACCCTGGCGGTGCGTCGGGAAATCGCGGACGACCGGGGCGATGCCAGGGTCATGGCGGCAGCGCTGCAGCGCTTCCTGACCGCCCCCCTGAAGCGCCGCCACGCCCGCCGCACCGCGCGGCAGATGCTGGATTTCGTCGCCCAGGAAGGCTAGGCGCCGGTGGCTAGGCCAGCAGGCGGGCCATGGTGGTGCTGAAGGCGGCGGCGGCCTGCCGCTCGCCAGGGTGGTGGAAGTCGCGCACCTGCCAGCGGCCGCCGGCCATCACATGGCGCACCAGCCCGGCATTGCCGCAGAACACCAGCGCATCGAGGATCGCCTCGCCCCGCCGTCCGGCGAGCGCCGGGGCATCGCCGTCCAGCACCAGGAGATCGGCCCGGTGGCCGGGCGCGATGGCGCCGACCGGCCGGCCGCAGG
>CAZEQG010000098.1:0-8781 GCA_964514295.1 uncultured Alphaproteobacteria bacterium | reverse complement strand
AGCACCGGGCCGATCGCCGGCAGGCGCGGCCCGCCGAACTCGGCCGACAGCCGGTCCAGCGGCTCGGCGACATGGGTCTCGAACAGCCCGACCGCCCAGTCCACCCACTGCGCCAGCGCCTGGCCGCGCGGCGGCTGCAGGGCGGGGTTGAAGGCGGGGTCGTTGGCCAGGCCCAGCCGGTCGACCACGCGGCCCGCCATCTCGCGGCCGGCGATGATGCGCGCCTCGGTGGTGATGGTGAAACGGTCGAGAGGCACCGCCTGCATCACCTGGGCGATGTCGACCACGCGCTCGCGGTCGCCTTCGATGACCAGCAGCGCCTCGGCCTGGTAGCGCGGCGGCAGGCGGTTGACCATCAGCAGGGCGAGCCCGGTCACCAGCACCAGGCTGGCCGCCACCAGCAGCCGGCGGCGGCGCAGCACGCCGAGGATCCAGCGCAGGTCGAAGGCTTCGGTGCGCAGCACGGCGAAAGTCGGCACCGCCGATGCCTCGGGCAGCGAGGGCGGCGGATGCGGCGCCCCGGCCATCAGAACCAGCGCCGGTCGACGTCGATCACGTCGCCGGGCCTGATCGGCGCATCGCCGTCGAGCTCAAGGGTCTGTCGGCTGCCGCCCTGCTCGCGCGTCACCCGCACGCTGTCGTGCCGGGCGCGCCGGGTATAGCCGCCGGCCACCGCCGCCGCCTCGCGCACGGTCATGCCCGGGCGGTAGGGATAGCTGCCGGGCCGGTTGACCTGGCCCAGAATGAAGAAGGGCCGGTACTCGCGCACCTCGACCGTGACCTGGGGATTGACGAGGTAGCGCGCACCAAGGCGGCGGGCGATCTCGGCGGCCAGATCCTCCGGCGTCAGCCCGGCCGCCGGCACCGCGCCGATCAGCGGCAGCCCGATGCGCCCCTCGGGCGTCACCGCCACCTCGCCGCTGAGATCGGCATGCCCCCACACCCGCACCAGCAGCTTGTCCCCGGCGGCCAGCAGATAGGGCTCGGCGGCCGCCGGCGCGGCCCCGCCCGGCAACGCCAGCAGCAGCCCCAGCAGCAGCCCCAGCGCCGCCGCCCTCATCGTCGCGCCGCCCTCATGGCGCCCCTTCGCCGGGCTCGGCGGCGCAGCACATCTTGGCGCCGAAGGTGAACATCAGGCGGTTGTCGCGGTAGGTGGCGCCGGCGGCATCACTGTCGCGCCGCTCATGGGCATAGCGCAGCCCGGCGTAGAAATGCTCGTCGAACAGGTAGCGCAGGCCAAGCCCGACGCGCGCGACCCGGTCCTCGCGGCCCTGGGCGTCATACTCCTCGCGCGCCAGGCCCAGATCAAGGCTGACGATCGCCTCCTCGAGCGGGTCCCAGTCCAGGCGCAGCCGCCCGCCGGTGACGGTGGCGGTGGAGGCGGTGGTGTTCACCACCTCGCGGTTCGACCGGCTGAGCCCGCCCGACAGCGTCATCACCGGCGTCAGGTTCCACAGCCCGCCGACATCGGCGAACAGCCCGGACAGGCTGCCCAGCCGGGCATCGGCAAAGTCCTTGCTGTAGTAGCCGAGCCGGCCGGTCACGGCAGCGATGCCGTCAGGATCGTAGATCAGGCCGGCGGACAGCCGACGCTCGCTGGAATCGCGGTCGATGCCATTGGCGTCCGGGCCGTTTCGGTAGCGGTTGCGGATCAGCGCCGGCTCCAGGAACAGGGCGGTCGCCCCCTCGATCTCATAGCCCAGGCGCAGGGCGGTCTCGTAGGTGTCGCGCTCGAAATCGCGGGTGCTGAGGCCGCTGGCCGGCTCATAGTCCAGCCGCGCGGCCTCAAGGATCAGCTGTCCGAAGGGGCCGTCGTCGAGGCCCAGGCGCAGGTCCAGCCGGCCGTCGGTGCGGTCGAACACGGTCAGCGGGGTCAGCGCGCCAGGGTCGTTCACCGTGCCGCGCGCATTGTGCCCGCGCGCCCGGCCCAGCTCGGCCCTCACCTTCAGCCGGTCGCCGGCATCGACCGACCAGTCCCCGCGCAGGCCCCAGTCCTCATAGTTCTCCGAAGAGGTCGAGGCCCAGCGCCCGATCTCCGCATCGAAGGCCAAGCCCAGGACATGGGTATCGCCTTCGCCGACCAGGCGCAGCTTGGGCGCGATCCGGGTCAGGGTGTCGGCGCGGGTGCCGCTGCTGGCACGGAACACGTTGTCGTCATGCTCAGCCGACACCTCCAGCCTTGGATAGGCCTCGATGCCGCTCCGCCCGCCGGCCGGGCGCGACACCAGCCCGGCTGCACGCAGCGGCGCCAGCAGCAGCCGGTCGAGCTGCAGCCCTTCGCTCTCGAAGGCCGGGCGCGGCCGGCCCAGCACCGATTCGCCATGGGCCAGCCCCTCCGCCGGGGCCTGGGCATGGGCGCCGGGCACCTGGGCCAGCGCGCAGAGCGCCAGACTCCCGAGCAGCGCTAGCGGGCGCCTCACCCCGAACCCTCTACATCTTGAATGCCCATGCCTCTTTCATAGCATGACTGCGGCCCGTTTTGAGCCGATTTCCGGCCCCCGCACAGGCCTGACCGCCGGCCGAAACAATTCTGCCCACCTCCGGCGGACAGAATGGTACATTCCGCCTCACGAGGCGGTGCCGCGGGGGTCGCGCCGCCTCGTCCAACAACCGGCGCGGGCAGGCTCGCGCGTGGCCGAGGAAACGGGGATAGCGCGACATGTCGATGGCATCGCAATTGGCCGGAAAGGCCCGGGGACCAAGCCAGGAATACCTCCTGCTTGACTATCTCCAGCGGCTCGGCCGCAATCTTGAGGGGCGGGTCGCGGTCCACCTTCATCTGTCGCGCCTGCGTGCCAACAACCGGCGCGAGCATCACATCCGCATCGCCGCGGCCACTTTCGAGGGCATCGTCCAGAACTACGAGGGGCAGACCTTCATCCTGTCCAACCAGGACATCTTCTTCGTCTGCCGCGGCGCCAGCATCGCCGACATCGACACGGCGGTGATGAAGGTGCGCTTCCTGTTCAGCGAGGATCCGCTGTCGCAGGGCGACGAGGAAGAGGACATCGCCCGCTTCTGCACCTGGTACAATCTGGAGACCCAGTTCGACGAGGTGCTGCAGAGCGTCAAGGCGATGCACCGCGAGCGCGAGCGGCTGGCCCGGATGAACACCACGGAGGCCGAAAGCGGCCCGGCGCGGCGCAGCAACCGCAAGCCGATCGAGCCGGAACAGCTCGGCAAGCTGGAGACCTTCCTGTCGCGCGCCGACCTGTCGAACCTGATGCGCCGCCAGCCGGTCTGCGCCATCCCGCCGGGCATGCCGCCGCAGCCGGTGTTCCAGGAGCTCTACATCTCGATCGGCGACCTGCAGAATACGGTGCTGCCGGAATTCGACCTGACGGCGAACCTGTGGCTGTTCCAGCATCTCACCCAGACGCTGGACAACCGCATGCTGTCGATGCTGATCAGGAACGACGACAGCTCGATCGCCAGCTCCTTTTCGATCAATCTCAACGTCGCCACCATCCTGGCCCCCCATTTCCTCAACTTCGACGCCAGCCTGAAGGCGGTGGCGCGGGGCACCGTGGTGATCGAGCTGCAGAAGATCGACATCTTCGGCGACATGGGCGCCTACCTGTTCGCCCGCGACTTCCTGCGCGAGCGCGGCTACCGCATCTGCCTGGATGGGCTGAACCACCTGACCCTGCAGTTCATCGACCGCGAGCGCCTGGGGCTCGACCTGCTCAAGCTGATCTGGTCGCCGGACATGGGCGACGACGTGTCGAGCCAGCGCCTCACCGAGCTGAAGGACCATGTCGACCGCTGCGGGCGCGCGCGCATCATCATGTGCCGCTGCGACAGCGACGAGGCGGTGCGCTTCGGCCAGTCGCTCGGCATCACGATGTATCAGGGCCGCTACGTCGACAAGCTGCTGGCCGAACGCAAGACGAGCTAGAAGGCGGCCGCCGGAACCGGGCTGGCGGCACGGCGGCGCCACGGCTATAACGCCGGCCCGATACCGGACCGCCATCCGTGCAGCGCCTGACCGTCGTCCACCGAACCGTCTACGACTATACCGAGCCCGTGACCTTCGGGCCGCACCGGCTGATGATGCGCCCGCGCGACAGCCACGACCTGCGCCTGACCGAGGCGCTGCTGGCGATCTCGCCGCCGGCGGAGGTGCGCTGGCTACACGACGTGTTCGGCAACTCCATCGCCATCGCCAGTTTCAGCCAGGCCGCCGACCGGCTGGAGGTGACCAGCACCATCCGCCTGGAACATTACGGCATGCTGGCCGAAAGCCTGCCGCTGGAAGCCCATGCCGAGATCTGGCCCTTCGCCTATGACGAGGAGGAGCGCGCCGATCTGGGCCCCACGCTGGTGCGCCACTGCGCCGACCGCGACGGCGCCGTCGCCGCCTGGGCGCGGCGCTTCGCCGGCCGGCGCGGCGGCCGCACCCGTGACATACTGGCCGCGATGACCCGTTCGGTGCCGGCAGACTTCACCTATGCCCGGCGCGAGGAGGCCGGCGTACAGCACCCCGCCGACACGCTGGCCTGGCGCAGCGGCAGCTGCCGCGACTTCGCGCTCTTGATGATGGAAGGGGTGCGCAGCCTGGGGCTCGCCGCCCGCTTCGTCACCGGCTACCTCTACGATCCGGCTGTGGAGGCGGGCGGGGCCGAGCATCTGAGCGGCGCCGGCGCCACCCATGCCTGGGTCCAGGTCTATCTGCCGGGCGCCGGCTGGGTTGAGTTCGATCCCACCAACGGCATCATCGGCGGCGCCAACCTGATCCGCGTCGCTGTCGCCCGCGCGCCCGCCCAGGCGGTGCCGCTGGCCGGCACCTTCACCGGCCCGGTCGACGCCTTCATCGGCATGGACGTCACAGTGACCGTGACCTCCGATCCGGGCTGAGCGGGCGGCCGGGTCAGTCGGCCGCCGCCGGCCGCGGTGTCGCCGGCGGCGGCGTTGCGGGAGGGGGCGCCGCACGCCCGGCCATTTCCGCCCCGGCATCGGCGGGCAGCCGGGCAAAGACCAGGGCCGACAGCATCGAAATGGCGCCAATGACGTAGAAGGCGATGGCAAAATCCGCCGCTACCGGCTGGCCATGCCCGCGCAGGCCAACGGTCAGGGTCAGCACCAGCGCGCCGACCCCGACGCCCAGGCTGAGCGCAAGCTGCTGGGCGACGCTGGACAGGCTGGTCGCCCGGCTCATCCGTGCTGCCGGCACCTCGGCATAGCCGATGGCGTTGATGGCGGTGAACTGGAGGGAGCGCAGGAAACCGCCGACGAACAGCACCGCCAGCACCGCCGCCTCCGGCGTGTCGGGCGCCAGGGCGCCGAGCGCCGCGATCATCGCCGAGGACATCACGCCATTGACCACCAGCGCGGTGCGGAAGCCGAAAAGCTGCAGCACCGGCTTTGCCACCACCTTCATGAACATCGCCCCGATCGCCGCCACGAAGGTGAGCGATCCCGACTGCATGGCGCTGAGCCCGAAACCGAGCTGCAGCATCAGCGGCAGCAGGAAGGGGATGGCGCCGACGCCGATGCGAAAGAAGAAGCCGCCGCCGACCGAGGCCCGGAACGTCGCCAGCCGCAGCAGCGACAGGTCAAGAACCGGGGCGGCAAGCCGCCTGGCATGGAAGACGTACATGCCGAGCCCCAGAACGCCGGCCAGCAGCAGGCAGATGGTCAGCGCCGGCGGCACCACGGCGCGCCCGATCGTCTCGACCCCGCCGACCGTCGCCGTCAGTCCCAGCGCCACCAGCAGATAGCCGCCGAGATCCAGGCGCGGCAGATTTGCTTCCCGCTGCTCCTCGATGAACAGGAGCACCAGCGCGATGCCCAGGAGCCCGATCGGCAGGTTCAGCAGGAAGATCCAGCGCCAGGTCACATAGGTGGTGAGGAAGCCGCCGATCAGCGGCCCGATCACCGGCCCCACCATCGCCGGCACGGTCAGGAAGGCCAGCGCCCCCACAAGCTCGGCCTTGGTCACGCTGCGCAGCAGCACCAGCCGGCCGATCGGCACCATCAGCGCCGAGGAGCCGCCCTGCACCATGCGCCCCAGGGTGAAGCCGGTCAGGCTGCCGGCCTCGGCACAGACCAGCGAGCCCAGCACGAAGCCGGCGATGGCGCAGGCAAACACCCGCCGCGCGCCGAGCCGGTCGGCCAGATAGCCGCTGAGCGGCAGCATCACCACCAGCGCCAGCAGATAGGAGGTGATGGCGAGGCTGAGATGCAGCGGGCTTTCGCCGAGCGACGCGGCGATCGCCGGCAGCGCGTTCGACATCATGGAGGAATCGAGATTCTCCATGAACAGCGGGCAGGCCACGATCAGCGGCACCAGGCGGCGGCGCGGCAGGGTGGTGCGGATGGGCAGCATCGGCGCGATTTCGTCCGCTCTTTGGTTGCCAGCACCATAGCGCGCGGCCGCCCGTGGCCGAACCGCTGCCTGCGCATTCCAGCCGTGCGGCGTTCGCGGGGCCTGCGCCGCGCGGTCGAACGTGGTAAAGGGGCGGCGATGAAGACCCTTGCCGACGCCACCACCCGAAGC
This sequence comes from uncultured Alphaproteobacteria bacterium, assembly GCA_964514295.1. GTDB lineage: Bacteria > Pseudomonadota > Alphaproteobacteria > CAZEQG01 > CAZEQG01 > CAZEQG01. Next base: position 2,282 of record CAZEQG010000098.1, on the reverse strand, counting down.
CTTCTGGGCCGGCTGCTGCGCCAGGAAGTGCGCCCGCATGCCTGGCGCCTGGCCTTCGGGGTGGCGATGATGGGCCTGGTTGCCGCCAGCACCGCCGCCCTGGCCAAGCTGATGGAGCCGGTGCTGGACGATGTGTTCACCCGGCGCGATCCGGACATGCTGGCCTGGGTGGCGGGTTCGGTGCTCGTGGTCTTCGCGGTGAAGGGGGCGGCGAACTACCTCCAGGCGCTGACCATGAGCCATGTCGGCCTGCGCATCGTGGCCGACCTGCAGCACCGCCTGTTCAGCCATCTGATCCGGGCCGACCTTGCCTTCCATCAGGACCGTCCCGCCAATTCCCTGGTCACCCGCCTGACCAACGATGTGCAGATGATGCGCGGGGCGGTGTCGAACACCCTGACCAGCCTGGGCAAGGACCTGCTGACGCTGGTGTTCCTGATCGCGCTGATGTTCTGGCAGGACTGGCTGCTGGCAACCCTCACCTTCTTCGTGTTCCCCATCGCCGTCCTGCCGATCCTGCGGCTGGGCAAGCGGATGCGGCGCATTTCCGGCAATACCCAGCGCCTGTTCGCGCGGCTCGCCACCGCCGCCGGCCAGGCCTTCCAAGGCATCCGGCATGTCAAGGCCTATGGCATGGAGCGCCACGAGGCCGAGAAGGTGGGCGGCGTGATCGAGGAGATGTTCCGCAACGCCCTCGTCGCCACACGCAACCGGGCGATGGCCCATCCGGTGATGGAAACCCTGGGGGGTGTCGCCATCGTGGTGGTGATCTTCTATGGCGGCTGGCAGGTGATCGAGGGCAACCGCACCACCGGCTCCTTCTTTTCCTTCGTGACCGCCCTGCTGCTGGCCTATGAGCCGATGAAGCGGCTGGCGAACCTGAACTCCGGCCTCCAGGAAGGGCTGGCGGCGGCTGACCGCGTGTTCCAGGTGCTGGACACGCCGGCCCGGGTGGTGGACAGGCCGGATGCCAGCCGGCTCGCCGTCGAGCGTGGCGAGATCCGCTTCGAGGATGTGGCCTTCGGCTATGGCGGCGGCCGGGCGGCGCTGCGCGGCGTCAGCTTCACGGTGCCGGCCGGTGGCACGGCGGCGCTGGTCGGCCCGTCGGGGGCGGGCAAGTCGACCATCCTCAACCTCATTCCGCGCTTCTACGACGTGCAGGCCGGGCGGGTGCTGATCGACGGCCAGGACCTGCGCATGGTCACGCTGGACTCCCTGCGCAGCCAGATCGCCCTGGTCAGCCAGGAGGTCAGCCTGTTCGACGACACGGTGCGCGCCAACATCGCCTATGGCCGGCCCGGGGCGAGCGAGGCCGAGATCGTGGCGGCGGCCGAGGCCGCCGGCGCCGACGACTTCATCCGCGCCCTGCCCCAGGGCTATGACACGCTGGTCGGCGAGATGGGCGTGAAGCTGTCCGGCGGCCAGCGCCAGCGGGTGGCGATCGCGCGGGCCATGCTGAAGGATGCCCGCATCCTGCTGCTCGACGAGGCGACCAGCGCCCTCGACAGCGAGAGCGAACGCCATGTCCAGGCGGCCTTGCGCGTGCTGATGAAGGGCCGCACCAGCCTGGTGATCGCGCACCGCCTGTCCACCATCATCGACGCCGACGTGATCCATGTGATCGAGGATGGCCGCGTCAGCGAAAGCGGCAGCCATGCCGGGCTGCTGGCGCGCGGCGGTGCCTATGCCCGGCTGTGGGCGCTGCAGGGCGGCGAGGCGGCGGCCCGGCGCGAGAACGAGGAACGGCAGCGGGCGCTGGGCTGATGCGGCGGCATCTGCGCAATCTCGCCCATCGCGGCATCATCCGCCGGGCGCTGGTGGCGATCGGCGCCGCCTATGCGCGCTTCGTCCACGCCACCACCCGCTGGCAGGTGGTGGGCGCCGAGGCGCCGCGGCGCATGATCGCCGAGGGCGGGGTGGTGATCGGCAGCTTCTGGCATGGCCGGCTGATGCTGATGCCTTTCATCTGGCCGCCCGGGCGACCCTTCTATGTGCTGTCCTCCAAGCACCGCGACGGCCGGCTGATCGCCGATGTGATCGCCCGCCTCGGCATCACCACCATCGACGGTTCCTCCTCCAAGGACGGGGCGCAGGCGCTGCGCGCCATGGTGAAGGCCCTGCGGGCCGGCAATTGCGTGGGCATGACGCCGGACGGCCCGCGCGGGCCGCTGATGCAGGCCGCCCCGGGGGTTGGCGCGCTGGCCCGGCTGTCCGGGGCGCCGGTGGTGCCGGTCGCCTATTCCGTAAGCCGGCGCCTGCTGCTGGACAGTTGGGACCGCTTC
>CAZEQG010000097.1:0-8794 GCA_964514295.1 uncultured Alphaproteobacteria bacterium | reverse complement strand
CGCCGTCTTGCTCGCCGCCACCCGCCTATGGGCTCGGTTTGAGTCCACGACCTAGTAGCCAATCCGGTGCATCTGGCGGCCCGACACCCAGAATATTACGATGGCTCACAGGCGGTTCGCGACGACATCAATTTCGTGCTTGCAAAGCCGGATGGTTGGTTTCCGTTCGCCCCGGGCAGAGCGATGGTATTCAGGGAGTCGGTTGGCGAAGCACCAGCGATGCGACTTGTCGTCGCCAGGGATGGAGAGACATTGCGGGTTGTCTCCGTCTACCGCCTGACAAAGCGACAAATTGCCGTGAAGATGGCGGAAAAGAGAAGGTGGGAAGAGGACTGGCGGCGTGCCGGACCGTCACACGCGTCCCCAACGCTGGCCGAATATCTCGGGAGGGTTGGGCTTCCTAACGCACCTTCCGATGCGCTGCGCCAGTCTGACGTTGATGTAGCCCCTTCGCCCGCCGAGGACAAGACCGTCTTTGAGCGCACCGGCATCCCGTTGTCCAAAGAGCAGGAGCAGGACGCCGAGGGAGCCGGCGCCGGAGTAGCGTCAGCCGCCAGCACGCCGGACCGTCGATCGCTCTTCAGCCGGCCGGCGGCGGATACAGTAGGCCCTTTCGGGCCTGTGCGGCGCGGCTACGAGGGCGACTGGCCCTCGGCCGCACTGGAGCTTGAGCGCCGCAAGACCGGCGAGGCGGTCGGCGCGCTATGGCACCCCGAGATCGGCCCTATCGACCTTGTTTGGGGGCAGGAGGGTGATGGGTCGAGACGGAACAAGTGGGTTTGGGCTAGCCAAGCTGCTTGCGTGGCACCCAGAGGTGCTGACCGACCTGCAGACCACGATCGAGCGCCTGCCGGTCGTTTCCAAGTCGGACAATCGGGTCATCCTGGCTGACAACGCTGGCCGCGCGGTGGTACGGCTAGACTACGACCAGCGATCCAAGACGTGGCTGATGACGGCATTCGACAAGACAGCCCCGCGCCGTGAGGAGAAGTCGACTGTCACTCTCCGGGACCCCTGGGAGGCCGCTGGCGTGGCTCAGCCAGCGCGACGCGGGGCCGACGAAGATGTAGCGCCGGCGGGTGATACCGACAAGCCGTCATTCACCAGAACCGCCACCACAACCGATGCATTCCGTCGGACCGGCGGGCCGGGCAATCGGCAGGCCGGCGCACAGCGCCCCGACGCAGCGATCGAGCTTGCCCCCGATGTCGAGGCGCGCCTGTCGGCCGATCCAGCAGTGGCGGCCGATCCAGCAGTGGCGGCCGATCCGGCAATGGCGTCGATCCGTCAACCCTCACAACCGATGAGGCAACATACATCCTCGGGTTCCGGGATGCTGACGGCGTCCGCTCAGCGATCGCTAAGGGACGAGATGAGCGAAGCGCTCGACTCTGCGCGAAAGGCCTTCCGCAAGACGGAGAAGGCGGCCTGGCTTCTGTACCGATAAAGAGGATCCACCCTCTATGGGTACGGAACCTAGTCGTCGCCGGCGAGGAAATCGTCGGCGGTGACCTGGTCGGTGCGGATGCCGACCAGCGTAATGGTCTGGCCTGAACTGGTGGTGATCACGGCATTGCCGCTGGCGCTGGCGGAGATCGCGAGGTCGGCGAACTGGGCGCCGGCGATGGAGATGCGGTCGCTGCCATCCTCGAAACCGAGGATGCTGTCATGGCCACTGCCGCCGAGGAACAGGAACAGGTCGCCGCCCTCCCCGCCGCTCAGCACATCGTTGCCGTCGCCGCCTTCGAGGGTGTCGCTGCCGAGGCCGCCGTGGAGCGTGTCATCGCCCTGGCCGCCATGCAGGCGGTCTTCGCCCTGGCCGCCATAGAGCGTGTCGGCACCCTGGCCGCCATAGACCAGGTCGTTGCCCCGGTTGCCGTAGACCACGTCATCCGACTGGTTGCCGTAGACAAAATCATTGTCATCGCCGCCGATAACCGTGTCGTTGCCGGTTTCGCCATAGAGCCGGTCGTTGCCGCCGGCCGACTGGAGCGTGTCGTCGCCTGCCCCGCCGCGCAGCGTGTCGTCGTCCTCGCCGAGGAAGAAGTACTGGTTGTCGCTGTCGCCGACCACGCTCTGGCTGCCGGTGCCACCGGTCACCGTCACGCTGCCGCGGATGGAGGCGAACTCCACATTCTCCATCTGCAGGGTCGAGCCGGTGGGCAGATTGCGGGCGTCGATGACGAAGGCCTCGTAGTAGGTGCTCGACGGGTCGGCGCGGCCGATCACGTTCAGCACCACCGCTTGCCCGACGCCGGTGGAGACGGTCGGCGTGAAGGTGGTGACCACGACCTGGCCGGTGGCGGGGATGTCGGTAAGGAAGCCGGAGCCCGCTGTCGTCATCGCGGACTGGTCACCGGGGGCGTCGCCGGTCACGCGCTGGATGGCGCGGACCAGGGAATCGAGCGATTCGGTCGGGCTCTGCCGGTTGTTCTCGACGATGGCGTCGCCGCCCAGGCCGGTGGGCAGTTGCAGCAGTACCGCCGGCTCGCCGTCGGCATCCTGGACCAGATTGAGATCGGCGACCGTATTGCCGCCGACCGTCTCGGTGCGGCTGCTGGAGACCACCGGGATGGTGACGGCGACGGACTGCGAACCGTCGGCGTTGGTCACGCCCTGGGAGGACAGGTTCACGCCATCCGTGCTGCCGGTCTGCACGCTGACGGGAGCCGGCGCCGGCGCGCCCGTCTCGCTGGGCTGCGTCGGCGCCGGCACCGGAGCGCTGACGGATGGGCTCGGCGGCGGGGGGCTTGGATCAGGCGGCGGCGCGGGTGACTGTGGCGGCGATGGTGGCGGCGATGGTGGCGGGGGCGGCGGCGGGGCCGTGGCCACGACATAGCCGCCGGAGGTCACGAACTTGTCGATGCTGGTGCCGGTAACGACGACCGACAGTTCCGCAGTCCCGCCGTCGCCACCGTCGAGGTAGAGGGTCGAACTCTTGGTGTCGAACTGGACCGAACCGGCCGACATGCCGGTGCCGCTGCCTTCGGTCACCGTGCCGGTCAGGGTGACGCCGACCAGCCGGATGCTGTCGCCATCCGTCCAGTCGTCGATGGTGTCCGTACCGGTGTCGGCGGTGGCGAACACGAACAGGTCGTTGCTCCCGCCGCCGCTCAGAAGGTCGGCGCCGTCGCCACCATAAAGGGTGTCCTGCCCGTCGCCGCCCATCAGCGTGTCCGCACCGCCGCCGCCGCTGAGCAGGTCATTGCCGTCGCCGGCGCTCAGCGTGTCGTTGCCGTCGCCACCATTGAGCGTGTCGTTGCCGCCGTCGCCGGCCAGTCTGTCATTGCCGCCCTCGCCGTACAGCGCGTCCTCGCCGTCCTCGCCAGCGAGCGTGTCGTTGCCGGCATCGCCGTAGAGGGCGTCGTCGCCGCTGCCGCCGCTCAGCAGGTCGTTGCCGTTCCCCCCCCCGACAGGATGTCGTTGCCGAGGCCGCCGAACAGGGAATCGTCGCCATCGCCGCCGGACAACCGGTCGCTTCCCGCCTCGCCGAACAGCTCATCATTGCCGATGCCGGCAAAAAGACTGTCGTCGCCATCGCCGCCGTAAATCGAATCGTCGCCGCCATCGATGCTCAAAAAATTGTCGCTACCGTCCAGCACACGGTATTCACTGGCATCTTCTTCGCCGCCGCCAATCTCAGGTCCGGTGGGATCAGACATCAGACACCCCCGTCTGCCATCAAGCTGGCACTCGCAACCCTGCCCCGGCCGCAGGGTGCAAATGCCGCCCGAAACCCCTCATTGAGGCGGGATCCGCTGCGTCACGGATATTTGTAGGCACCGCCTGCGCCTGACACCGCCTCTAAGGCCGGCCCGGCCGCGGCACGTCAAGGGTCGATGCCTGACCACACAACATGTCATCGGGGCACACCGACAACAGCCCGTCGCTGTGTTGTGCCAGCCTGGCCACCACCCCACTGTCTCCAGCCCGCATCAGGCAGGCCCGAAAAATGCCCCGCCCCCAATAGCCGACGGGCCGCTTCGGGTGAGTGACGCAACCAGAGTGTCGGTGATCAGAAGTAATGTGTCAACAAATCAACCTCGACGTCAGTTTACGAATTTGCCTGCGGACCCCGGTGCGGCTATCCGCCACACCGATCTCTTCCCGACACCCGCCGCCCGGCGCATCCGTGCCTGCCCGATAAATCCTGCCCGAACAGCCGCCACCCGGTCGCCAGCCATAGTCGGCCGAGGCCCGGCGCGCTATCGTCGGGAGCTTGCGCCATGAGGCGGAGCCAACTTCATCCTCGTGAGGAGAGCCGGGTGCCTGCATGGCCTGGGGGCGTGAGTGTGGGGCAGCCCGTGGTGCAGGCGGGCGCCGACACAGCCGGCATGGTGGCGCCCCTGGTCATCGGCCTGTTCCATGCCACGGTTTGCCGCGTCTGGGCGATGGAGAGCCGGCGGGCCCGGGCGGTCGCGGCGGAGGCAGCCCTCCAGGGTGCGGCGTTCGGGCTGTTCGGGACGACCGACGTCGACTTCGAGTCCGGCACCGTCCGCTACATGCGCATAACCCCGGCCGGATGGTCGCCCTGGCGGGGCCCCATGCCGGACGTGGTGCTGCGCGCCGCATCGATGCCGGGCGAGGCCGAGTGGCCGGATATCGGGCGGCTGAGGGCGCTGGCACCCGTCGCGAGCTGGTCCCTGCCGGACAAGACGGCGGTGGCGACCGCCCTGCAAGCGACCGGCCTGGCAGCGCCCGTCATTCCCTTTTGCCCGGTCGAAGGGCCCGATGCGCAGGCGGTCATCGCATCCTTCCTCGACCGGCACCGGCGCGCCGTCCTGAAGCCCGTGTCCGCGAGTTCGGGCCGAGGCGTCACCTTCATCGCCTGCGACGGCGGCGACATCGTGGTGCGCCAGAACAGCCACCGCTGGCGCCTGCCCCGGGAGCAAGGGCTGGCGGAGCTTGCCGGACTTGTCGGCTCGCGGCGCTGGATCATTCAGACGCTGATCGTGTCGCGCGTCCGCGACGGCCGGGTGTTCGACATCCGCGTCCATGCCCACAAGGACGGCCGCGGGCGATGGACGCTGGTGCGCAGCTATGTGCGGCTGTCGGAAGCGGGCCTGCTGGTATCGAACACCAGCCGGGGCGGATATCAGGGCGACCTGCACATCTTCGCCGGCCAGCTCGGCGATCGCGGCGCCGCCCTTGCGGCCACGGTGCAGCGGCTCGGCCTGCGCATCGCCGGGACCCTCGATGACATCTATGGCGGCGGGCTCGACGAGATCGGGGCTGACATCCTGGTCGACCCGCAGATGCACCCGTGGATCGCCGAGGTGAATTCCGGCCCGGTGTCGCGCCTGCACGAGTTCGAGCGCGCGCGCCTGCATGTCGCCTATGCCCTGCACCTGGCGCGCCGCTTCAAGGACGGCCAGGCGCATGGGCATGGGCATGGGCATGGGCACGGCGCGGTGGTGGCCGGGGAGCGGGCGGGCTGCTAGGCTTGCCCCGGCCGGTTCCTTGGGAGGCAGGGCTTGTCCGTGATTTCCTTCGATGACTTCCTGAAGCTCGACATCCGCGTCGGCACCGTGGTGGCGGCCGAACCCTATCCCGAGGCGCGCAAGCCCGCGATCAAGCTGAAGGTCGATTTCGGGCCGGAGATCGGCGTGCGCCGGACATCCGCCCAGCTCACCGCCCACTATGCGCCCGACGCCCTGCTTGGCCGCCAGGTGGCCGGGGTGGTGAACTTTCCGCCCAAGCAGATCGGCAAGTTCGTCTCCGAGGTGCTGGTGCTCGGCTTTCCCGATGCCGATGGCGCCGTGGTGCTGGTGGTGCCGGACAAGCCGGTGCCCAATGGCGGCAGGCTGTTTTGACCATCACCGCCCCCTACCGCGCGCTGAACGCGGCGCTGCACGCCGCCGCCCCCGAGTATGGCGCCCAGGGCGGGCGCTGGCTGGCCCTGGTCCAGGCGCTGGCGGAGAGGCACCAGGCGGCAAGCATCCTGGACTATGGCTGCGGCAAGAACAGCCTGCTGACGGCCCTGGCGCCGCGCCTGCCGGCCACCCGCCTTGCCGCCTATGATCCCGCCCTGCCGCAATATGCGGCCGCACCGGAACCGGCCGATCTGGTGGTCTGCACCGATGTGCTGGAGCACATCGAGCCGGATGCGCTGGAGGCCGTTCTGGCCGATCTCCGCCGCCTCGCGCTCAAGGCCGCCTTCCTGGTGGTCAGCACCCGGCCGGCCCGGCGGATTCTGGCGGACGGGCGCAACGCCCACCTGATCCAGCAGCCGCCGGAATGGTGGCTGCCGCGGCTGTGGCCGCATTTCCAGGTGCTGTCCTTCCGCCTGTCGAGCCATCTGGAGCCGGAGGACGAGTTCCAGGCGATCGTCCGCCCCCGCCCGGCCGGCTGAGGCAGGCCCGCCCTACAGCAGGCCGCGGCCGGCGAGGTTGCGCATCAGGGCGCGGGCGCCGAAGGTCCAGGGCGGGGCATGGTCGGTGCGGGTGACCCGGTTCTCCAGCCGGCCCAGCCGCGGGGAAGCGATCAGCACGCGGTCACCCAGGTGATGGGTGAAGCCCTTGCCCGGCCCGTCGCGATCCTGGACCGGGGCGAACAGCGTGCCGGTGAACAGCACCAGCCCGTCGGGATACTGGTGGTGGGGGCCGATGGCCTGGGCGGCGAGGTCGGCGAGATCGCGGCTGATCGCCTTCAGGCTGCTGCGGCCATCGAGCACGAAGCCGTCCTCGCCCTCGACCCGCAGCGTTATCTCCGCCGCCCGCGCATCGTCCAGGGTGTAGCGCTCGTCGAACAGGCGGATGAAGGGGCCGATGGCGCAGGAGGCGTTGTTGTCCTTGGCCTTGCCCAGCAGCAGCGCGCTGCGCCCCTCGACGTCGCGCAGGTTCACGTCATTGCCCAGGGTGACGCCGACGATGCGGCCGTCGGGCGCGATCACCAGCACCAGCTCGGGCTCCGGGTTGTTCCAGGCCGATACCGGATGGATGCCGATGGCGGCCCCGTGGCCGACCGCCGACATCGGCTGCGCCTTTGTGAATATCTCCGCATCCGGGCCGATGCCGACCTCCAGATACTGCGACCACAACCCGCGCCCGATCAGCGCCGCCTTCAGCCGCTCCGCCTCCGGCGATCCCGGGCGGATGCCCGACAGGTCGCGCCCGATCTCGGCCCCGATGGCCGCCCGGATGGCCTCTGCCCGCGATGGATCGCCCTTGGCCTGCTCCTCGATCACCCGCTCGACCATGCTGGCGGCGAAGGTCACCCCGGCCGCCTTGATCGCCTGCAGGTCGACCGGCGCCAGCAGGCGCCCCAGGATCTCGCCCGGCGGCCCCAGTACCCGGCCGGGCGCCCCGCGCACGGCGGCGGCCGGATCGCCGCCGGCCATCAGGTCCGCCATGGTCGGGCCGGCGGCGGTGATGTCCACCATCATGCCGTCGCGAAGGGTGACCAGCGACGGCCCGTCGTCCAGCCAGGCCCGGCCGACCAGGCAGGCAGCGCCCGCATCCTCGGGCAGCGGATCGGCAATCGTCATGGCCCGGTCCCGGCGTGGCGCGGCATGGCTCAATCCCCCCTTGTCCCTGTCGCCGGGTTGGTTCCCGGGTGGCCCATCTTCGCGACATGGCCCCCGGGGTCAAGCCTTCACGGGGACCGTCCGCCGGAAGCCGGCGGACGGGGCCGGGATCAGCCGAACATGTCGGCGGTGATGCTGTCGTACCAGGACTCGCCATAGATGGCTTCCAGCCGGCGGGTCGCCGCCGGCGCCTCGGCCGGGCTGACGCCACCCGCCCCCGGCACATCGGCGATCTTGCCGTCGACCAGCTTGTAGACCCCGGCGACCGAGATGCCGTAGTTCTGGCCGACCAGGCTGTAGCAGGTGTTCACATAGCCCGGCACCGGCGGCGGCTCGCCCTTCAGCAGCCGGGCGATGGCGGCGGCGGCCACCTTCGCCTGGCTGTTCGCGGCGAAGCCGGATTTCGGCAGGGCGCCGGCGATCGCCGCATCGCCGATCACGTGGATGTTCGGGTGAACCACGGATTCGAAGGTCTGCTGGTTCACCTCGCACCAGCCGCGCCCGCCATCGAGCCCGGCGTCACGCGCGATCCTTCCGGCGAACTGCGGCGGGATGACGTTGATCACGTCGGCCTGGTGCTGGCCGAAATCGGTGAACACGGTGCGGCTGGCGGCATCGACCCGGATCACCCGCCCGTCGTCCTTCAGCGGCACCCACTTGATCATGTCGCCGTAAAGCGCCTTGTAGCCGGCCAGGAACAGACCCTGCTTGGAGAAGGCGTCCTTGGCGTCGAGGATCAGGATCTTCGAGCGCGGCTTCTGCGCCTTCAGGTAATGGGCGATCATGCCCGCCCGCTCATAGGGGCCGGGCGGGCAGCGGAAGGGGTTGGCGGGGGCCACGATGATCACCGTGCCGCCATCGGGCATGGCTTCGAGCTGGCGGCGCAGCAGCGCCGTCTGCGGCCCGGCCTTCCAGGCATGCGGCAGGATCTCGGCCGCCGCCTCGGTATAGCCCTCGATGGCGCCGAAGCGCAGATCGATGCCGGGGCTGACCACCAGCCGGTCATAGCCAAGGCTGGCGCCATCGGCCAGCCTGACCGTGCGGGCGGCCGGGTCGATCGCCGCGGCGGCCTGGTGGACCACGGTGATGCCGCGGGCGGCGATCTTGTCATAGCCGTGTGCGATCTTCTCCAGCGGGCGCATGCCGGACAGCACCATGTTGCTGAACGGGCAGGTGTGGAACACCCGCGACGGCTCGACCAGCGTCACCTCGGCATCGGCGACGAAGCGCTTGAGGTACTTGGCGGCGGTGGCGCCGCCGAAGCCGCCA
>CAZEQG010000096.1:0-8802 GCA_964514295.1 uncultured Alphaproteobacteria bacterium | reverse complement strand
CAGGCGACGCCGGCCGGCCTGGCCTTCCTCGACGGGCAGCGGCCGGGCCGGGCGGCGGCGGCGGCGCGCTAAAGCCTGATCCAGGTCTCCTCGCCCAGCGCGCTCTCGGTGCGGCGGAACCAGGCGCCCTTGAGGTTGCGCCCATCCGGCTTCATCACCTGAACAATGGCGCGGCCCTCGTCCACGCTGCCCACCACCAGGGAGCCGCCTTCCATCATCCCGGCACCGAAGGTTCTGGTGCCCTCGATCGTCCACACGATCTGGAAGCCCGGCCCGGCCTTCGTCACCTCGACCGTACCGGCATAGGTCGACTTGTCGGTGCTGACCCCGGTCATGGCGTAGTTGCCTTCGACCTGCGCGAAGGCAGCGGCGGACAGCAGCATGGCGCCAGCCAGGCTGGCCGCGAAAACACGGTGGTTCATGGGGTCCCCTATGGCCGGAATGGCCGCATGCGGGGAAACCCTAACATTGCGCGACAAGGCGGGCTAGCAGCGATACTCTGGCTCCTCGCGGTCGAGGATGCGTTTCAGGGCACGAAAGTGATGCTGGGCGTTCACCCGCTCGCGTTCGAACTGGGCGAAGGTGGCGGCGGCCACATCCTGGCGCACGGGCCTCAGCGGCCGGCCGGTCGAATAGGCCAGGACCTGGAGCTGGCAGGCGCGCTCCAGGTAGAACAGGTCGTCGAAGGCGTCGGCGACGGTGGGGCCGGTCACCAGCACGCCATGGTTGGCAAGGAACCCCACCCGCTTGTCCGCCATGGCCGCGGCGATGCGGTCGCCTTCGGCCGTGTCCAGCGCCAGGCCGTTGTAGTCCTCGTCATAGGCGACCTGGCCGAAGAAGCGCAGCGCATTCTGGTGCAGCATCTCCAGCCGCGGCGCCTCCAGCAGGGTCAGCGCGGTGGCGTAGGGCATATGGGTGTGCAGCACGCAGGCCGCCCGCGGATTGGCCTGATGCACCCGGGAATGGATGAAGAAGGCGGTCGGCTCCGGCGGGTTCGAGCCTTCCAGCGGGTTGCCGTCGAGGTCGACGACGCAGAGCCCGCTCGCCGTCGCCTCCGACCAGTGCAGGCCATGGGCGTTCAGCAGGAAACGGTCCGTGGTGCCGGGCACCAGCAGGCTGAAATGGTTGCACACCCCTTCATGCAGGCCGAGCCTCGCGGCCCAGCGCAATGCTGCCGCCAGATCGACGCGGGCCTCGAACACGGGATCAAGGATCATGGCGGGACGGCTCCGCGCGGATGGAAGGCCCGATCCTCCCGGCGCCGCCCCGCCCTGTCAACCGCCGTTACTTGGCGGCGAGATAGTCGTCGATGGTCTTGGCGTCAGAGGATTTCACCGTGATGCCGCCAGGGCCCGCGGCGATGCGGGTGACCTGATGGGCCGGCTCGCCGGTCTTCTTGAAGGTCTCAAGCTCCTTCGCGCCGTCCTTGAACACCCAGAGCCGGCCATCCTTCACCTGCGTGAAGAAGCCGGGCTTGGCGTAGGGGTCCTTTGCGGCCTGCTCGGTGGCGCAGGCGCCAACCGCCAGCATGGCGGCGACGATGAGGCTCTTCCTGAACATGTATGCAGTCTCCCCGTGGTTGTTCGTTGGTACGGGGCCGCCTGAATACCAGGATCATGTTACGGGCATGTTTCGGTTCAGCGGTAGAGCACCCCCGGCAGCCACAGGCCGATCTGCGGGAAGGCATAGAGCAGCGCCATGGCGAACACCACGATCGCCAGGAACGGCATCACGCCCGAGAAGATGTGGTTGATCGAGACGTGCCGGGGGGCCACCCCCTTCAGATAGAAGGGCGCCATGGCGACCGGCGGGGACAGGAAGGAGGTCTGCAGGTTCAGCGCCACCAGCACGCCGAAGAACAGCGGATCGATATCGTAGATCTTCAGCAGCGGCAGGAAGATCGGCACGAAGATGATGATGATCTCGGTCCATTCCAGGGGCCAGCCCAGGATGAAGATGATGATCTGCGCCAGGATCATGAAGGTGATCGGCGACAGGTCGAGCCCGCGCACGAATTCCTCGATCACCGCCTGGCCGCCGAGATAGGCGAAGACCGAGGAGAACAGGAAGGAGCCGACGAACAGCCAGCACACCATCGCCGAGGTGCGCGCGGTGAGGTAGATGGATTCGCTGAGCTTCGCCAGGCTGAGCGAGCGGTAGGAGGCGGCCAGCAGCAGGCTGCCCAGGGCGCCGACCGCCGCCGCCTCGCTGGGGGTGGCAAGCCCCAGCAGGATCGAGCCCAGCACGGCAGAGATCAGCGCCGCCAGCGGCACGAAGGAGGTGAGCAGCGCCCACAGCACCTGGCCCAGCGGCACGTCGCGCTCTTCCGGCGGCAGTTTCGGTGCCAGGGCCGGGTTCAGCACCGCCCGCGTGACCACATAGCCGATATAGAGCCCCGCCAGCATCAGCCCGGGAAAGAAGGCCGCAGCATAGAGCTTCACCACCGATACCCCGGCGGTGGCGCCATAGAGGATCAGCATCACCGAGGGCGGGATCAGGATGCCGAGGCAGCCGCCGGCACAGATCACGCCCGAGGACACTTTCACGTCATAGCCGCGCTTCAGCATCGCCGGAAAGGCCAGCAGCCCCATCAGCGTGACCACCGCGCCGACAATGCCGGTGGCGGTGGCGAACAGCGCGCAGGTGGCCAGCGTGGCCACCCACAGGGCGCCCGGCACGCCGCTCGCAGCCACCAGCAGGCTATGGAACAGCCGGTCCAGTATGTTCGCCCGTTCGATGATGTAGCCCATGAACACGAACAGCGGCACCGAGATCAGCACATCGTTCACCATCACCGCATAGGTGCGCTGGACCATGAGCTGGAGCACGGTGTCGCCCATCGCGAGATAGCCGAAGCCCATGCCCATCGCCATCAGGGTGAAGGCGATCGGGAAGCCAAGCATGATGAAGCCGATGAACAGCACCAGCATGAGGACGCCGAGTTGCGGATCGGTCATTGCGTCACCCCGCCCCTTTCCTGCTGCTGCTGGAGGATGATCTTTTCCAGTTCCTCGACGTCATGCAGGCGCTGCGGCCACTGGCCGGTGCGCAGGCAGATCACGCAGCGCGCCGTTTCCGCCAGCCCCTGAAGGGCCATCAGCGCGCCGGCGACCGGGATCAGCGTCTTGAAATGGTAGAGCGGCGGCCCGTTCGGGCTGTTGGCGCTGTGCTCGCGCAGCAGCCAGCTCAGCTTGGCGAAGTCGTAGCCGGCATAGATCAGGGCGATGATCCCGGGGAAGAAGGCGATCAGGTAGAGTGCCAGATCCGTCGCCGCCTGCCGGCGCGGCGACCATTGCCGGTAGAGGAAATCGCCGCGGACATGGCCGTTGCGGCTGAGCGTATAGGCCCCCGCCATCATGAACAGCGTGCCGTAGAGCATGTAGCTGGCATCGAAGGCCCAGGTGGTGGGCTGGCCCAGCACGTAGCGGGAGAACACCTCCCAGCATACCGCCAGCGTGAGGATCAGGATGCACCAGCCGAACAGCTTGCCGATGCCCGCACTCACGGCATCGATGGCGAACAGCACGCGGTTCATGCGCCCCCCGGTCATGCAGGGGGGGCGGCACCAGCACCGCCCCCCAAGGGTAAGTCAGCCTTGCCGGTGGCGGCTCAGCCGTGGAAGTGCTTCGAGGAGATCTCGTTGGTCACGGCGTTCATCCGCTCATAGGCGACAACGCGCTTGGCGTAGGCCCGCTGGGAATCAAGCACCTTCTTGAAGAACGGGTCGCTGCCGAGCTTGGCCATCACCCGGTCCCAGGCCTGAAGCTGGGCTTCCAGCACCGGCTTCGGCGTGGGGTAGATCTTCACCCCCCGCTTCAGCAGCTCCTCCATGTCCCTGGAATAGCGGTCGAGCGCCTTCCACAGCATGTCGGAGCTGGCCGATTCGGCTGCGTATTTCAGGATCGCCTTCAGTTCGGCCGGCAGCGCGTCGAACTTCGCCTTGTTGAAGGTGATCTCGAAGGTCTCGGCCGCCTGGTGGTAGCTCTGCATCATGTAGACCTTGCTGACATCGGGGAAGCCGAGCAGCAGGTCGGAGCTGGGGTTGTTGAACTCGGCCGCGTCCAGCAGGCCGCGGTCCATCGCCGGCACGATCTCGCCGCCGGGCAGGATGGTGACGGCCGCCCCCATTTCCTGCATCAGGTCGGCCGACAGCCCGACCGTGCGGTATTTCAGCCCCTTCAGGTCGTCGGCCGTCTTGATCTCCTTCTTGAACCAGCCCAGCGGCTGGCAGGGCATCGGCCCCGACAGGAAGCCGGTGACGTTGAGCTTCAGGATGCCGTTCACCAGCTCGTTGTAGAGGTCATAGCCGCCGCCATAATTCATCCAGGACAGGAAGCCATGGGCATCCCAGCCCCAGGCCGGCGGCGTGCCGAACAGCGAAGCGGCCTTGTTCTTGCCGTACCAGTAGACGGTGACGCCATGCGCCCCGTCGAGGATGCCGGCGTGGAGGGCGTCCTGCACCTGGAAGGCGCCGACGACGGCACCCGCCGGCAGCACGTCGAGCCGCAGCCGGCCGCCCGACATCTGGTTCACGCGGGTCGCAAAATCCTGCGCCATCTCGTGGAAGATGTCCTTGGCGGGCCAGGTGCTCTGGAACTTCCAGACCATGGTCTGCGCCCGCGCCACGCTGGGCATGGCGAGCGCGGCAGCACCGGCGGCGCCGGCGGCAGCACCGGCCAGCAGCTTGCGCCGGCTCGTGGAACGGGATGCGGAACCCTTGACCTCTTTCATTGGTCGATCCTCCCATTGTTCCCCGCGATTGGGGATTCTTATCCATGCACAGTATCTACCATTCGGATGCTCTGTGCCTGTCCTGCTATCGTCACCTGGAACGCCATGGCCGGCAAGGGCCGAGATGGGCGGTTCGCATTGACTTGATCCCGGCCGCCTCCGCATGCTTGCGCCATGGCCGAGGCTCGACATGATGACCCAGCAGAAGCGGGCTTTCCGCTCTATCGCCGGATCAAGCACGACATTGCGGCGGCGATCGCCGCCGGCACGCTGAAGCCGGGAGACCGGGTGGCTTCGGAGCACGATCTGGTGCGGCTCTATGGGGTCAGCCGGATGACCGCCAACCGGGCCCTGCGCGAGCTGATGGCCGAGGGCGTGCTGGACCGGGTGGCCGGTGTCGGCACCTTCGTGGCCGCCGCCCGTGTGCAGGCCGAGGTGATGGAGGTGCGCAACATCGCCGACGAGATCCGCGCCCGCGGCCATGTCCATGCCTGCCGGGTGATCGAGCGCTCAGCCCTGCCGGCGCCGCCCGCCGTCGCCCAGGCGCTGGACCTGGCGGCCGGGGCCCAGGTGTTCCATTCCCTGATCGTGCATCTGGAAAACGGCACCGCGATCCAGCTTGAGGACCGCTATGTGAACCCGGCGGTCGCGCCCGGCTATCCCGATGTCGACCTGACCGTCACCACGGCCAATGAGTATCTCAGCCGCATCGCCCCGATCAGCGCCGGCGAGCACCGCATCGAGGCGGTGGCACCCGACCGCCGGGCGCAGGCCCTGCTCGGCATCCCTGCCCGCCAGCCCTGCCTGATGCTGTTCCGCCGCACCTGGTCGCAGGGGCGCGCCGTGACCTGCGCCTGGCTGACCCATCCGGGCAGCCTCTACCGCATGGTGGCGCGCTTCGGCGACCGGCCTTAGCGCCGCCCCTACGCCGCCTTGGGCAGCTCCATCTCCACCAGGCGGGCCCAGTAGCTGGCGCCGATCGGCAGGACGTCGTCGTTGAAGTCATAGGCGGGGTTGTGCAGGCCGGCACCGTTGCGGCTGCCATTGCCGAGCCAGATGTAGCAGCCGGGCTTGGCGTTCAGCATGAAGGCGAAATCCTCGGCCCCCATCGTCGGCGTCGGGTCGCGCAACACCTTGTCCTCGCCCACCACATCGGCGGCGACGGCGGCGGCCACGGCGGTCGGCGCCTCGGCATTCACGGTCGGCGGATAGCGCCGCTCATAGCGCACCGCGACGGTGCATTCGTGGGCGGCGGCGATCTGGGCGGCGATGCGCCTGATGCCAGCCTCGATCTGATCCTGAACGGCCACCTTGAAGGCGCGCGTGGTGCCGCGCAGCACCACCTGCTCGGGGATCACGTTCCAGGTATCGCCGGCATGGATCTGGGTGACCGACACCACCCCGGCATCGAGCGGGTTCAGATGGCGCGCCACCACGGTCTGCAGCGCCGTCACGATCTGGGCGGCGGCCACCACGGGGTCATGGCCGGTATGCGGCATGGCGCCATGCGCACCCTTGCCGGTGACGGTCACCTCGAAGATGTCGAAGCCGGCCATCAGCGGCCCCGGCTTCACGGCGAAGGTGCCGGGCTCCAGCCAGGGGATGTTGTGCATCCCGAACACGCTGTCGCAGGGGAAGCGGTCGAACAGCCCCTCCTCCACCATCACCCGGCCGCCGCCCTCATTCTCCTCGGCCGGCTGGAAGATGAAATGCACGGTGCCGTCGAAGTTGCGCGTTTCGGACAGGTACTTCGCCGCACCCAGCAGCATGGTGGTGTGGCCATCGTGGCCGCAGGCGTGCATCTTGCCGTGGTTGCAGGATTTGTGGCCGAACTCGTTGGATTCATGGATGTGAAGCGCATCCATGTCGGCCCTGAGCCCGATCGCCTTCTTGCCGCTGCCAACGGTCAGGCTTGCCACCACCCCGGTGCCGGCCAGGCCCCGATGCACCGGCAGGCCGAATTCCTCGAGCTTTGCCGCCACCAGCGCGGCGGTGCGGTGTTCCTCGAAGGCGGTCTCGGGATGGGCGTGGATGTCGTGCCGCCAGGCGATCATCTCGTTGTGAAAGGCGGCGATGCGGTTGACGATCGGCATGGCGGCTACTCCGCGGCGAGGGGAAGGGCTGCGGCGCCGGCGCGGCGGTCATGGGCGACCACGCCGTTCTTCATCACCAGCAGGTGGTTTGCCGCATCGGCGACCATGGCGATGTCCGCCAGCGGGTCGCCCTTGACCAGCAGAAGGTCGGCCGCCTTGCCCTCGGCGATGCGGCCGCGGTCGGTCAGGCGCATCAGGTCGGCGCCGGCACTGGTCGAGAAGGTGATGGCATCCATCGGCGCAATGCCGATGTCGACCATGTACTCCAGCTCGCGCGCATTCTCGCCGTGCCTGTTGAAGGGGGTGCCGGCGTCGGTGCCCATGGCGATGCGCCCGCCGGCCTTGTAGAAGGCCTGGATCGAGCGGGTGTGGATCTCGGTCACCCGCAGCGACTTCTCGACCGCATAGGCCGGCACGCCATTGTCCTTGTTGCGGATGATGTTGCGCACCGCGGCCAGGGTCGGCACCAGATATGTGCCGCGGGCCTTCATCTCGGCGATGCATTCCTCGGTCATGAAGATGCCGTGCTCGATCGAATCGATGCCGCCGCGCACGGCATTCAGGATGCCCTCGCTGCCCTGGGCGTGGCTGGCGCAGTGCTTGTGGAAGCGGTGGCCCTCGGCGATGCCGGCCGCCAGTTCCTGCGGGCTGTAATGGGCATCCTCTGGGTTCACGCCCGGCGTCATCACGCCGCCCGTGGCCATGATCTTGATCAGGTCCGAGCCGGCGTGGATCTGCTCGCGCACGGCCTTCACCACCTCCTCCACCCCGTCGGCGATGCGCCCCACGCGGTTGCCATGGCCGCCGGTCATGCAGATCATGCGCCCGGCAGCCCGGATCGTCGGCCCCAGCTCCTCGCCAGAGTTGCAGGCGTCGCGCACGGAAAATTCCAGATAGTCCTTGCCGCCGCAGTCGCGCAGGCCGGTGACGCCGCCGGCCAGCGACAGCTTTGCGTTCTTCAGTGCCCGCATGACGATCTGGCCGGGCTGCAGGAGCATCATCGAGGCCGAGGGATTGCCTTCGGCGGCGTAGACCAGATGCACGTGGCAGTCGATCAGTCCCGGCAGCAGGGTGGCCCCGGCCATGTCCACCCGTGGCCCGGCCCAGCCCGCGAACTCGCCCGCCGGCGCCAGGCGGCGGATGCGCCCGCCCTCCACCAGCACCCCGTGGCCCTCCAGCCGCGTGCCGGCACCATCGATCACAGCACCACCCAGGAACAGCATCGGTCCTCTCCTCCGCCGGACGGCCGCAGACTAACCCGAGCGGCCGCCGACGCAACCCCTATCGCGTCATCCACCCCAACTTCCGCGCTTCTTGGGCGAAGGCCCGCCTATATCTCGTGGTAGAAGCCGACCAGCAGGTGGTCGACGCGCCGGCCATCGTCGGACAGCGGCAGGGCCAGGCGGTAGAGCTGGCCCCAGCGCGCTTCCAGCCGGCCGAAGCTGCCCTTGGTATAGGCTGGCCGCCAGTCCGCGATGATGCGCCGGTAGACGGCGATCGCGTCGTCGCGCAGCACCAGCATCCCCTCCTCGTCGATGAAGCGGCCGCGGCCGCTGAAGCCCCGCGCGGCCGTGATGGCCTCGCCCTCGAGGCGGATGCGGAAGCGCGGCGGATCGCCCGTCACCTCGTTGATGATCAGATTGGGCAGCAGACGGGGCACCCGGGTCGGGTCGATGTCGATGCGGCTTGGCATCGGCCGTTCGCCGCGCAGGCCGACCCATTCCCGGAACAGATCGCGCAGCTGCGGGTGATCAATGGTGGCGGCAAACTCCGCCACCTCGTCCGCAGCCAATCCAGGTCCGCCCATCGACGAAGGCCCCGTCGCCTCAGCGAATGCCAAGCCCTATTGGAGCCGCGAAAGCGGATGGGCGCCAGCAGATTGTTCGGCTGCCGCGATCGCCGCGGCATCCGGCATCGCCGCCTGCGCGCCCGCGCGCGTGCAGGCGAGCGAGGCGGCGATCACGGCGCGGCGCAGCGC